>CAIJLF010000135.1 GCA_903821415.1 uncultured bacterium
AAATTATGCAATAGGCTACAGAGGTAAAAACGGAAATTTTATAGAGATTGACAAAGTAAAAGATGAGTTCCTATATGAGAAATATAATAATGAAAAGGGAATTAAGATAGTGCTTACTATTGCTCATTTGGATCATAATAAAAATAACAACAGATTTTGGAATTTAAAGGCACTTTGCCAGAGATGCCATTTAAGGATTGATATTCATCAGCATATTGCTAATAGAAAATATGGCAGGAATTGGAAGAGAAATCAAATAAAAATGGATATATGAAATGCAAAATAAGTGATTCGTGCTGTGTGTATCATGCTTGTATGAGTGATGATTGCCAGAAAGATGTTGTACTATCTCAAGGACATGCCGGATGGGGTAAAGGTAGATGTGAAGGAGTTATACTTAGAAGGAAATGGACTGAGTATGAAATAAATTATATTATTAAATTTTATCCTGATAAATTAGCTTCTGATATTGCAAAGGATTTAAATAGATCTTTAAAACAAATTTATTATAAAGTGAAACTACTTAAAATACATAAAAGTGAAGAATTTAAAGCTTCTGAATTATCAGGTAGATTAAATAAAAACAACAATTTTAAAGGCTTAGAATTTAGATTTAAACAGGGTTGTAATCCAAGAAATAAAGGTATAAAACAAATTGATTATATGAGTAGTGAAGGTATTAAAAAATAAAAACAGTATAGATTCCCAAAGGGTCATGTTTCGGCCAATAATTTATATGATGGTGCTATATCATTGCGAACTGATCAGAGAGGTCATCAATATTATGCTATAAGAATTAAAGAAAGAATATGGGTGCCTCTTAAGAATAAAATATGGCAGGATCATAACGGACCTATTCCTGCAGGGCATATAATTATTTATATTGATGGTAATAGTTTGAATTGTGAACCTGATAATCTAAAATGTATAAGTAAAAAAGAAAATATGTATAGAAATTCTATTATGAGATTCCCAAAGGAATATTTACCATTAATTCATTTAAATGCCAAATTAAGAAAACAAATAAAAAAACATGAGTACAATAAATAATTTAAGAGATACCTTATTTGATACTTTAGAGAAGTTGCAAAAAGGTGAGATTAAGCCTGAAGAAGCTAAGGCTATAAATGAAATAGCTCAGACTATTATTAATACCGGCAAACTGGAACATGACTACCTGAAGCTTATTGTAGATAATAATAAAAATGTTGAGAAAAAAGTTCCGGTTAATTCCTATTTCATCGGAGCCGAACCAGTAGATAAGGTAATGAAAGAAATAGAGGCAAAAAGGAAAGAAAGATATGTGTGTGGTATATTGTTATCACATAGAAATCATCAATCTTTCTCTCTCTCACTCGCAATGCTTCCTTTCCACTTATTTTGAATGAATGTTTATTACCGGTTGTATTTCATCGTGCTCAAAGATAGAATTTTATGTTCTCTCGCACCTACTCACTTTCAATATCGATTGGAAGCATGCAACAATAGCAACAAGATGCTGCCATGATTTGATGCTCAGTAACTTTTCTCTTACTTTTTATTTTCAATAAAA
>CAIJLF010000136.1 GCA_903821415.1 uncultured bacterium
CGATCTGGTTTGCATTAAAATTTTAAACGACTAACAAATATTATTTACATTGCAAATATAAACGACATTAAAACAAATTAGAAAAGAGGACAACTTAAAGTTGTCCTCTTTTTTTTATTTAATACTTTTTCCAGTTTTAATGACGTGGTCTACGAGGGTGTAGGTGTACCCCATTTCGTTATCATACCAGCCGAGGACTTTTACTAGATTACCTCCGACAACTCGAGTCATTTCTAGGTCAGCAATACAAGCATGACTTTCTCCAAGTATGTCTGAAGACACTAGATTGTCTTCTGTTACAGTGAAAAGCTTATGCCAACGTGGATCTTCTGCGGCTTTCTTCATAACCTCATTTACTTCTTCTTTTGTAGTATCTCTCTTGGCTATAAATGTGACATCTACGATAGAGCCTGCAGGAACAGGAACTCGTATGGATATACCATCAAAAAGTCCTTTCAGTACTGGGAAGGCTTCTGTGACTGCAATAGCGGCTCCTGTAGAGCTAGGAATGATGTTCTGGGCAGCTGCACGGCCTTCACGAAGGTCTTTCTTGCTAGGGCCATCTACGAGGGCTTGAGTAGCTGTATATCCGTGTACAGTATTGAGAATTGCTTTTTCTATACCTATAGCTTCATGCATGATAGCTATAAGAGGACTAGCTGCATTTGTAGTACAAGAAGCATTTGAAGTGATATCGCAAGTACCAAACTTATCTTCATTTACACCTAGAAGAATTGTAGCCCCTGGTGTTGTACTTTCTGCTCCTTTTGAGGGAGCACTTATGACTACCTTTTTAGCACCTTGGTCCAAATGGAATTTCGCTTTATCAAAAGATGTAAATAATCCTGTTGATTCAACTACTACATCTACATTCAAATCTTTCCACGGTAGCTTTGTAGTATCTTTTTCTGAAATATATTTAATAGTTTTGCCATCAATTACCAAATCAGAGCCTTCTGCTTCTATTTTATGATCCCAGTTTCTATAAACTGTATCGTGGCGGAGAAGGTACGATAGACTAGCAATCGATCCTAGATCATTGATAGCCACAACTTCTATGTCATCTCTCTCCCAAGTAATTTTCAAAAATGCACGACCGATTCTACCAAAACCATTGATTGCTACACGAATTTTTTTGTCCATATTATTAAAAATTATTTATTATATTTGTATTATACCAGTATAGTAATTAAATCAAAATTATTGACATTTGCACCTTTTATGATACTCTTTGTTTGAACTAAAATTTTATTTATATGGAAGATATAATAAAGGTTGCTATTATAGGACCATCGAGGATCATTTTGTATCGAGAAAAGATACAAAAACAACTAAGTGAGATACCTATTCTTTTCTGTAGCAGGTACTATTCATTGATTGATTTGGTAAAAGATAATCCGCATTTAGTATTTCATGTCACTAGTCCAAATTTTTTCTTTGATAGGAATGAAAAAGCAAACGATCTTGCAAGAGAAATAAAAGCTATTAATTCGAAAAATAAGCTTTTCTCTTACTCACGAGAGGTTCCTGCAGAAAGAGATCTGATTGACATAGTTACTACTGACTTAAAGTCAGAAGAAGATGAAATCAACAATTTGATTTCATTGTTATCATAATAAAATAACCAGAAGGAGGATTTATTCCCCTTCTGGTTATTTAATTTTATGATAAAAGTTCTTTTAGTAATTTTTGTACTAAACCTGGATTTGCACTTCCTTTACTTTCTTTCATAACTTGACCAACTAGGGACATTATAGCATTCTCTTTGCCTCCTTTGTAAGTAGCTACAACAGCAGGATTTGCATCTATGATCTTTTGCACAATTTCCTTCAACGCTCCTTCATCATGATTTTGTATTAATCCTTTACTTTCTGCTACTTTATCCGGTGATTCATCTTTGAGAACAATAATTGATAAGATATCCTTTGTTCCTCGAGAAGATATTTTATTCGAAGAAACCATTTCAATTAATTCTGCAAAGTTGTCTGCACTAGGAAGTTGAGCTTCTGAATTTATCTTCTTAATTCCCAAGTAGTCAGATGTTATATAGTTAGAAGCAGTTTTAATTTTATCTTTTAGATTTAGTATTTTTGAAACTTTTTCAAACCAATTTCCTAATTCTTGATCATAGATATAGCATTCTATATCTTCATCTTTTATACCATAGTCATTCCTATATCTATTCCTTTTTGCTTCTGGTAGTTCTGGAGTCTCACTCTTAATCTTATCTATATCAAATATTTTACTCAAAAACATTTTAGGTAAATCTGGATCTGGGAAATATC
>CAIJLF010000137.1 GCA_903821415.1 uncultured bacterium
CAATACACCAACTGCATTAACAACAAATGGATTTACAAAAACAGGATATACATTTGCAAGTTGGAATACTATCGCTATCGGTGGAGGAACTACATATCTAAATGGAGCAAGCTACACAATCGGTGCCGCTCCTGTAACTTTGTATGCTCAGTGGACGATCAATCAATATACATTCACAGCAGTTCCTGGTCTTGGAACTCTCACATGTAATGGAGGAGCATGTGCCGCTAACTACAATTATGGAACTTCACTTTCAATGAGTGCAACATCAGTACCTGGATACACCGTAGCGTTATCATCTACAGGTACAGCTAACGGTTGTGTCAGTGCAGGAGGTGGTGCAGGATTAGCTGCAACTTGTACCGCTGTAATTCCAGCAGGTAACACAGGAGTCACTGCTACATACACACCTATTTCATATACATATACATTTGATAGTAATGGAGCTACAACAAATGCATCACCAACTTCTGTCACACAAAATTATGGAACAGCTATATCAACACCAACAGCTCCTCTTAAAACAGGATCTACATTCTCTGGATGGTCTCCAGTAATTCCAGCAACAATGCCAGTAGGTGGGGGAACTTCAACTGCACAATGGACAACTAATTCATACCTAGTTACTTTCAATGGAAACACAAGTGATGGTGGTTCAACCACAGCACAATCATTGATCTTCAATACACCAACTGCATTAACAACAAATGGATTTACAAAAACAGGATATACATTTGCAAGTTGGAATACTATCGCTATCGGTGGAGGAACTACATATCTAAATGGAGGAGTATATTCGATAGGGGCAGCAGATGTAACTATATATGCACAGTGGACAGTTAATCCATATTCATTCACAGTTACTCCTGGTGTTGGTGTTCTAACTTGTAACGGAGGATCTTGTGCTTCTTCATACAATTACGGAACAGTACTTTCAATGAGTGCTACATCAGTTCCTGGATACACCGTAGCGTTATCATCTACAGGTACAGCTAACGGTTGTGTCAGTGCAGGAGGTGGTGCAGGATTAGCTGCAACTTGTACCGCAACTATGCCAGCTGGAGCTACAGGAGTCACTGCAACATACACACCTATTTCATATACATATACATTTGCAGGTAATGGTGCAACAACTGCAGCTGTGCCTGCTTCTGTCACACAAAATTATTTAACAGCTATTACTCCTCCAACAGCACCTCTTAAAACAGGATATACATTCGCATCATGGTCTCCAGTAATTCCAGCAACAATGCCTGTAGATGGAGGAACTTCAACTGCACAATGGACTCCGGATAATAATACAATCGTGTTCGATATTAACGGTGGTAATAGTGGTACTATGTCTAGTCAAACAATAGCGACTGGTGCATCTGCTAATTTAACACTGAATTCATTTGTAAAAACAGGATATTCATTTGTAGGATGGGGAACAGACTCTGGAGGGCCGGTAGTATATACAAACGGAGGGTCTTATATTATGGGAACTGACTCTAGTTATACTCTGTATGCTCAGTGGACGATCAATACATATATACTTACAACCATAAAAGCAGGAGGCGCTGTCGGTTCTCTAAGTACATCACTAGGAGGTATTAGTGGATGTACGACATCGTGTGTCTCCACCCCAATAGCTTGGAATACTGTCGTAGTAGTCACAGGTATTGCAGCTCCTGGGTATGCTATGAAGTTCTCTGGATGTACTATGACAGGAGGTGGTTTGGGTAACAGTGCTACTTGTTCCTTTAGTATCACATCTCCGACGACAATTACAGTTACTTATGTGGCTCCTCCAACAGTTGATATACCTACTGCTAGTAGTATTACTATGATTTCTGCTCAGATTAATGGTAATATAACAGCTTTAGGATATGAAGATAATAATGAGAGAGGAATTGTTTATGCTGCAGTATCTCACTCCGTAAATCCTGGAAATGTTCCTCCGACGAGTACTTCGTACGCTACTTCGATAAAAGAAAATGGAACTTTTAGTTCAACAGGAACATTTCCAACATCTCCGTCGGATCCACCATCATTTAGTATTACTGGGTTGGATGAAAGTAAGATTTATTACGTTCGTGCCTATTCTCACAATCCTACTGGAGGATATTCATATGGAGATGAGGTTCAATTTACAACCTTAGCCTTTCCTACTATAGATCAATATGCTTATAAGATATTCTCAAACACATATACATTAAGTTCAGACATAGCTTTGTCTGAACAAAATACACCTATTTCTCTTGATGGTCTGAATACTCCATTTCAGCTAAAAATGCTTTTGCGTTTGAATGCAGCAGGAACGAGTCTTCCTTCGCAGGCTGGAAGATTTAAATTACAGTATGCTACGAGACCACTTTGTAATATATACTCAGACATAACAGCAGATACTCCGATTGCGTTTTATAATAATACACATATAGATCCTGCAACTGTGTCGTATACTAGTGCTTCAGATCCAACTAGTACAAAAAATATAGTGTCTCAATCATTTATTCAAACAGCTACAGCCTTTACTAACTCTTTAGCTCCTGTTTCTGCTGATCAAGATGCACAATGGTCTTTCGGATTATACGACAAAGCTGGCGCCGATGAAACTTATTGTATTAAAGTTGTAAGAGAAAATGGTACACCTCTCAATTCATATACTGCAGTTCCTGAGATTACAACACACTTCAAAAATTTCGGAGGAGTGGGAAGTATAGAAGCTACAGGGGATACAGGTCCTATAACTCCAGGAGGTACTGGTCAACACGGAGGTAGTACTTGTCCAGTAGGTGCAGAAGCTCAATGTTGTGACGGGATAGATAATAATGGTAATCTATTAATTGACACTGCAGATCCAAATTGTCACTCGGATCTTAATAAAGACAATCCAGCTTCATATCTTCCAGGTTGGACTTCTGAATCAATTCCACAAACAACAACAGGGGGAGGAGGAGATCAAGGTGGTGGTGGTTCTATAAGTTTCTTATTCAATAAAATATATTCAATTTTCAAATGGATACCTTTAAATATAAATCCTAGTCTACTACTAGGTATGGCGGGTAATATCTTTAAATAAAATTAAATGAAAAAACGTAAAGTTATAAATGTAATAGTGATATATATACTTATCGTAGCTGTATGCTTCGGAGGATACTTTTATTATAAAATACATAAATTCCAAAATACACCCAAAGATGTAAAGGAAGAAGAGGTGAGTAGTGTGATATCACAAGTCTCCAATCTCTATCTTTTCCCTTCAGGAGAGAGTCCTACTATCGCAACTGTCTCTGATCCTTTGGCTCTGAAGGGTCAAGCATTCTTCAATTCTTCAGCAGTGGGTGACAAGGTCCTCATCTTCTCTAATGCAGGCAAGGCGGTGCTCTATCGTCCAAGCATAAATAAAATAATTGAGATATCTTCGATCAAAAAATAAATTGATTTATAATTTAAGAATGATAACGCATTTTCTGCAGAGCAGAAAATGCGTTATTTATGATAAACTTGTATTTTTATTATATTATGTTATAATATTTTGGAATAATCATTGTAAACAATTTAAAATAAAGAATCATGAGACAACTAAAGATTACGAGATCGATCACGAGCAGGGAAAGTCCTTCCCTGGACAAGTACCTTCAAGATATAGGTAGGGAAGGACTAATCACAGCCGATCAAGAGGTGGAGCTCGCTCATCGGATAAAGAACAACGACCAAGCTGCACTGGAGAAACTAATAAGATCAAACTTGAGGTTTGTCGTATCAGTTGCTAAACAGTATCAGAATCAGGGGTTAAATTTACCTGACCTGATAGGCGAAGGGAATGTAGGTCTTATCAAAGCTGCACAAAAGTATGATGAGACACGAGGATTTAAGTTCATCTCTTATGCAGTGTGGTGGATTCGACAGTCGATACTTCAGGCTATTGCTGACCAGTCGAGACTAATCCGTATGCCATTAAACAAGGTAGCGATATTGGTCAAGATAAATAAAGCAACTTCGAAGTTTGAACAACAAGAACAGAGAAGCCCTGCACCAGAGGAACTCGCAATAATCTTAGACGTTCCATTGTTTATGATCAATGAAACATTGATTGCTTCTAAAAGATCATTTTCTACGGATGCACCTTTTGTAGAAGGGGAAGAAAATAGCCTGCTTGATGTATTGGAAAATAGTTCTCCTTCGTCAGACAATATTCTAACAGAAGAGTCTCTATCTTTTGAGATCGACAGGCTTCTAAAACATGCCTTGACTGAAAAAGAAGAACAAGTAGTAAAAATGTTTTTCGGTATAGGCTATCAGGAAATGACTTTAGACGAGATGGCTCCAATCTTTGGTCTGACACGGGAAAGAGTTCGTCAGATAAAGGAGAAAGCAATAAGGAAAATGCGTCATAAGACGCGTAGTAAAGTACTTCAGACTTATCTAGGTTAAATAAAAAATATGGGCGGTATTTGCGAAGCAAATACCGCCTTTTATTATTGTGAATAAATGATATAATGTCATTGTATTATTTTATTATTATTTAATTTTCCTAAATTATGAAAGATCAAAATGGGAATATAGGTGTTATCGTTTCATTTGTTATTGTAGCTGGGCTTATTGGGTTCGTTATTTATTCACTTATGCATCAAACCATAAAGGAGAATCCTTTAGATGGTATTAAAAGTGTAGATACAACCACAGTTAGTACTCCAAAAGCTGCAACAGACAACGTCACAACACCACAAACACAAAAAGATATGGAACCAAATAAAAATGTTCGATTATTAAAAGATTTTACTCCAGTTGCTAGTACTCCAAAGTTAGAGATAAAGGATATAGTAGTCGGTAAAGGGGCAGAAGTAAAAGCTGGTGGTACAGTCACAGTACATTATACAGGTGCAGTAGCTGCTACAGGCGCTATCTTCCAGTCTTCAAAAGATGGAGGGACACCTGTTACATTTCCACTCGCAAATGTTATCAAAGGATGGACTGATGGTATACCTGGTATGAAGATAGGTGGTACTCGTCGTCTTATAATACCTGCAGCAGAGGCTTATGGTGCGACACCTCCACCAGGCTCAGGAATTCCTGCAAATGCAGACCTCGTCTTTGATGTCGATCTAATCTCGATTCAATAATATTATGAGAGATAAAATAAAATCATTTTGGTCAATATATAAAAAAAAGAAGCGAACGTGGATACTCATCGCTCTCGTAATTGTCGTTGCTAGTTATTTTATTTTCAAAACACCAGCTAGTGTAGCGAATACTGTCACAGACATAGCTAAAATTTCAGACTTGAAAGAGACAGTCTTAGCTACAGGCCAAGTTGTATCAAACACTGATTTGAGTTTAGCTTTCAATAGTGCAGGTATAGTAAAGTCATTGAAAGTAAAAGTAGGAGATAAGGTAGTCTCCGGACAAGTCTTAGCAACATTAGACCAAGGGACGGAGCAAGCAGCTCTTACTAGTGCTCGTGGGTCTCTCGCAGCAGCACAGGCTCAGTTGAAGAGGATCATCGAAGGTGCAACAAATGAAGAGATATCTTTATCAGAGATAGCACTAACAAATGCAAAGCGTGACTATGACAATGTAAAAAACGCACAAGATACTTTAGTTAAAAATGCATATGATAATATGCTCAATTCTTCTCTGGAAGCAATACCAAAGAATGGTACGAGTGACTATGTAGCTCCTGTTGTAAGTGGTACTTACAATCTAGGGAAAGAGGGTGTTATCAGTCTAGCTTCATATTATAGCCTAAGTGGTACTAGCTTTACTGCGTCAGGATTAGCAGTCGGTGGAGGTATCAGTAACACTATCATAGCTCAGCCTATAGGTGATTCAGGCTTATATATCAAATTCCCAAACAATATAAATATCAACGTTAATGATTGGATTATAAATATTCCAAATAAAAAAGGAGCAAGTTACTTGTTGAATTATAATGCATATCAATCAGCTCTAAAGGCGCAGCAGTCCGCTCTATCTTCTGCACAGTCAGCTGTAGACCAGAGAACTGCTGAGTTGGCTATCAAGAAGTCGAGAGCTCGAAGTTCAGATATCGACTTGGCCAATGCAAATATTCTATCGGCTCAGGGTCAAGTAGAAGGAGCTCTCTCTCGTTATAACGATACTATCATTTCTGCTCCGGTTCCTGGAACTATAACTAGTATCGATATTAAGATAGGAGAGCAGGCTGTCCCACAGAAGAGTGCTATAGTATTGCAAGATGTTTCAAACATTTATCTTGAGACAAATATAAATGAAGCAAACATAGCAAATCTAACTGTTGGTATGCCAGTAGAGATAACTTATGATTCTTTCGGGACAGAAAAAGTTTTTAAGGGTAATATTACAAAGATTGACCCATCTTCTACTTTAGTGTCTGGCGTAGTTAACTATAAAGTAACAGCAAGCACAGAACAGCTCCCAGAGATCCGTCCAGGTATGACTGCAAATATGACTATTAAAGTAAAAGAGAAGAATAGTGTTCTATCTATACCATCACGTGCGATAGTTACTGACGATAAAGGTAGTAGAACAATAAGAGTCATAACAAACACTCGTACTAAAAAGTATAAGTCAGTTCCTATCGTAACAGGTATAGAAGGTGACGGAGGAATGATAGAAGTCATAAGTGGTCTTTCAGTAGGTCAAGAATATATCATTTTAATTAAAAAATAAAATGTTAATAGAACTTAAAAATATAGTTAAGAATTACGACAATGGTGGCGTGATCACTAAAGTCTTGCGCGGTGTAAACTTATTAGTAGACGAAGGAGAGTTCGTTGCTATTATGGGTCCTTCTGGTTCTGGTAAGTCTACTCTAATGCATACTATCGGATTTTTAGATCGTCCTACGACAGGCGAGTATCTTTTTGATGGAGAGAATACAGAAGGCTTCAATGATGACGAGCTAGCTCGAATAAGAAATAATCGCATTGGATTTGTCTTTCAATCTTTCAATCTTCTGCCTCGCACGACTGTTTTAGACAATGTAATGCTACCTCTTCTATATAGTGGAACAAAAGTAGATTATGAGAGTCGTGCAAAGAAAGCTCTTGAAGCCGTAGGTCTAGGAGAACGTCTAGACTTTATGAGTAATCAGATATCTGGTGGTCAGAAGCAACGCGTAGCCATAGCACGCGCTCTCGTCTGTGACCCTAAGGTTATCTTTGCTGATGAACCGACAGGTAACTTAGACTCAAAGAGTGGAAGTACTGTTATGAATATATTGGAAAAGTTAAATCAAGAAGGCCGTACTATCATACTCGTCACTCACGACAAGCAAGTGGCTCTCCATGCAAATCGCATAGTGACTATTCGCGATGGTGAGATAGTCTCTGATGTTCTAGTCCCTGAGGGAGAGAGAGTTCACTCAAAAGAAATTAAAGATGATGAAGAATAATACTTTAATCAGTGAAATTAAAACAACTATTAAAGATTTACTAGCGAGAAAAGGTAGATCATTTTTGACGATACTTGGTATCATCATTGGAGTAGCGGGAGTCATCATCATCATATCTCTAGGTGCCGGAGCACAGTCTCTAGTCTTGGGTCAGATAACTAAGCTAGGATCAAACTTAGTAGGAGTCCTACCAGGAAAGAGCAATGAGAATGGACCTCCTACAGCTGTCTTCGGTGTTCAGATTAAAACTCTAAATCTAAATGATGTAGAAGCAATAAAGAATAAGGGTAATGTGCCAAATGCTGCAGAGGTTGCTTCATTTGTGAACGGCAATGTGACAGTCATCGCAGGTAAAGAGAGTGTAGATACCTCTTTCGTCGCTACTGACGGAAGCTACGTCAGAGTACAGAATACCGAAATGATAAAAGGAACTTTTTTTACTGATGAAGAATCTAACGCAGGAGCAAATGTTATAGTACTTGGCTATGATGTTGCTACAAGTCTTTTTCCTAACGGAGGGGAGATAGGATCTGTAGTTAAAATAAAAATTCCTAATAATAATCCTACGGCTAATGATACTTCAAATAGTATTCCTTTTAGAGTTATAGGAGTTCAGAAGAAGTTGGGGACTGTCGCATTTCAGAATCAAGACGATCAGGTCTTCATACCTTTTTCTGTAGGACAACGCCAGATACTCGGTATAGACTACGTTCAGTTTATCCGTATAAAAATAGATAATTCATCAAATGTAAAAATAGCGATGGAAGATATAAAAAGAGTCTTGAGACAGCAGCATCGGATTCATACGGAGGATGTCGATGACTTCTCTGTCCGAGACTTGGCTGACGCTATAAAACTTCTGACTGGTATTACAGATACACTGAGGATATTTCTTGGACTAATGGCTGGTATTTCACTCATTGTAGGGGGTATCGGTATTATGAATATAATGTTGGTGACAGTCTCAGAGAGAACTCGCGAGATAGGTCTACGTAAAGCGATAGGTGCAACGAGAAAAAATATTCGCAATCAATTCTTACTAGAATCGATAGTGTTAACTTTCACTGGTGGTATACTTGGAATCTTCTTGGGTGTATTTGTATCTTACGTAGTAGCATTGGGAGCGCGTTTTGCGGGGTATGACTGGGCCTTTATTATTTCTCCATTCGCAGTTATTTTAGCGGTATCTGTATCTATCATGACTGGAATTATCTTTGGTCTTTATCCAGCATTAAAAGCCGCTAAATTAGATCCAATAGTAGCATTAAGATATGAATAAAAATATTTACCTCAATCAAGCTATAAGAGGAATAAAGTCTAATCCATCAAGGACTCTTTTGACTACGCTCGGTATCATGATAGGTATAGGTACTGTTATACTTGTCCTTTCTGCCGGAGAAGGATTTAAAAGTTATATTAATGCACAAGTAGAAGCGTACGGTACAAATACAGTCATAGTTCAGACTTCTATCCCTGCTTCTACAAAAGCAAGATCTTCATCAGGTGCTACTTCAAAGGAAGCAAAAAATTCTGCTTCTAATGCAGTCCCTATAACAACTCTTAAAATTCGTGACGTAGAAGACATTAAAAATATCCCAAATGTAAAGAATGCTTATGGCGCTTCTGTTGGCCAGCAAATAGTAACCTATAAAGGTATATCTAAAACTTCATTTATATTTGGAGCATCGGCAGCTCGGTTCGATATCGATAAAGGTGTTATAGCAAAAGGCAGAGGATATAACACGCAAGAAGATAAGTCTTTAGCTCAAGTCGCAGTACTCGGAAGTAAAATCGCTACGGATTTATTTGGAGATAGTGATCCTCTAGGAGAGCTGGTGAGAATAGGGAATAATAATTTTAAAATTATAGGAGTATATGAATCAAAAGGCGGCTTTGGTCCGATGAATGAAGATGAACAAGTATTTATCCCAGTGACAACTTTGCAGAAAAAAATACAAGGTATAGATTACCTTATATACTCAGTTGTAGAACTCATAGATAACAATAAGGCCGATGCTACATCCCTAGACATAGCTGATGTGTTGAGACACAACCATTATATAAATGATCCGGCTAAGGATGATTTTAAAGTTCAGACTCAAAAAGAAAGTTTGAGTACTTTTGATACGATATTAAAGGCAGTGACTTTTCTTCTTATTGCTATTGCTTCTATCTCGCTTATTGTAGGTGGTGTGGGGGTTATGAATATAATGTATGTAGTAGTAACAGAAAGAATAGGTGAAATAGGTCTAAAGAAAGCATTAGGGGCAAGAGCAAAAGATATACTTTATGAATTTTTAATAGAAGCCGTTCTCCTGACGATAATAGGAGGAGTTATAGGTATTATCGGTGGATCATTCTTCTCGTTCCTCATCGCCAAGTATGCTCAGAGTACAGGCCTCGCTTGGAAATTTGTAGTACCACTTTGGGGAGTTATAGTATCAGTATCAGTATCTATGATTATCGGGGTAGTCTTCGGAGTCTTTCCAGCTCAAAATGCAGCGAGATTAGATCCGATAGTAGCTCTAAATCGGGAATAATTATTGATTAGTTTCTGGTATCTAGTGGCTAGGTTTTAGTAAAAATATGTTGGCTTTGCCAGCATATTTTTACTAATCACTATAGCTTAGCCCGCATATAACTCTATCCTGTCTAGAAACTATTCACTAGAAGCTAGAACCTAACTTATGCTATAATGGCCCCATGGAAACATTTTTAAATGATAAGAAGATAAGCGTTTCAGTTTTTATATTATTAGTGGTTATTTCATTATTGACAGTTGCAAAGCTTGTAAACGAAGTTAAGGGTAGTTCGTATGTCGGACGTGGTAAACAGCCAGTCAATACAATCTCAGTATCTGGCAAAGGAGAAGTGGTAGCTATCTCTGATATAGCAACCTTAAATATTAATTTAAATAAAGAAGGTAAGACAGCAAAAGAGGCTCAAGATCTCTTAAATGTTTCAATTACAAATACATTGAAATATTTGAAAGATAAAAAGATAGCAGACAAAGATATCAAGTCAGAATATGGAGGACTCAATCCAAAGTATTCTTATGAACCACAGCCAGCTTGCTATACTTATCCTTGTCCTACAAAGGATCCAGTAATTACAGGATACACAGCAACACAGTCTATAGTCATCAAAGTCCGCGTTGTAGACTCTGCTAGTGAGATACGTACAGGACTTGCTACTATCGGTGTGACTGATATCAGTGGTCCTACTTTTAGTATCGACAATGAGGATAAGATAAAGGTTGATGCCAGAGCCCTCGCTATAAAAGACGCAAGAGAAAAGGCTCAAGTGTTAGCAGATGAGCTCGGAGTAAAGCTAGGTAAGGTTGTCAGCTTCTCGGAGAATATAGGAGGAGGGTATCCTATCTATGCTGCTAAGGCTATGATGGCAGATAGCGCACCTAGTGCTCAGACTGCGCCTGTATTACCTAAAGGGGAGAATAAGGTAGCTTCAGATGTCTCTATTACTTACGAGATAAAATAAGTTTAAAAAAAGTAAATGCCCCGCAGGCTACGCCTGCGGGGCATTTATCTATTATTTGACTTTATCTCCTGTCTAGTGGTACTATACAAATAAGCCCTCCGGGGTGGTTTTTAATAAGACTGAAACATTCGTAATTACGAATGTTCGTCCGAACTTTTGTACACAAAAGTTTTAGGAGAAACATTATTAATACTTATTTAAGTTAACAAATATATGATAAAAACAATCACTGAATTCTTCAAAGAGGTAATGGCCGAAGCAAAACACATCACCTGGCCTTCTCGTAGACAAACCTTATTCGCCACTATCGCCGTCTTGGCTATTTCTGTATTTGTTGCTTACTACTTAGGATTACTCGACTTTTTGTTCAGCAACGGTTTAGAAAAATTATTACTATTAAAATAACTTCGAGTATCTTTAGTAACTATCTCTAGTTACTGATACTAATTTATATATGGCAAAACAAGAATTAAGAGGTGAGAGGAATTGGTATGCAATACACACTTATGCAGGTTATGAAAATGCAGTTATGCGTAATCTAAAACAGCGTATAGATAGTCTTGGAGTAAATGACAAGATATTTAGTGTTGTTGTTCCTACAGAAAAGAAAATTAAAATAAAGGCAGGGAAGAGAGTGGAGACAGAAGAGAAAGTCTATCCAGGTTATGTACTCGTAGACATGATAGTAGACGACAACTCTTGGTATGTAGTCCGCAATACTCCTCGTGTCACTGGGTTCGTCGGTGCAGGAGTCAATCCTGTTCCTTTGAATAAGAAAGAAGTAGATGACCTCTTTGGACGTATGGATAAGAACCACGGTACCTCTGCAAAGCATCAGATGGATGTAGAAGTAGGTGAGATAGTCCGTATAGCAGATGGACCATTCAAAGAATTGGAAGGCAAAGTTAGCGACGTTGATAATGAAAGAGGAAAAGTTAAAGTACTTGTTTCAATGTTTGGTCGCGAGACTCCAGTTGAGCTAGACTTCCTACAAATCAAAAAGATATAGAAATATAAGTATATAAAAGCTTACTAAAAAATATATGAAAAATAAAAAGCACCAGAAATGGTGTTTTTTATTTCCCCCATTCCTTTCCCCCATTCCCGACATGGGGGATTCCCCCACGTCGGGAAGGGGGAATTAGGAAGAAAAATTCGAGTTTGATTTATGTGGTAGTATATGTTATATTAATCCTGTTACGCTAGCTTCAAGATTATCAAGTATTCACTAGAAACTAATCACTAGTTACTAGAAACTAATTAAAATGGCAAAGAAAATTACAAAAAAAGTTAAGTTACAAATACCAGCAGCAAAGGCAACTCCAGCGCCTCCACTTGGACCCGCATTGGGACAGGCCGGAGTAAACATCGCAGAATTCTGTCAGAAGTTCAACGCTATGACAGCCAAGGATGCAGGAGATATCGTAGGAGTAGTCATCACAGTTTACGAAGATAGAACTTATGATATAAAGGTAAAGACTCCTCCAGTATCAGGTCTTCTTTTCAAAGCAGCAGGGATAGAGGGTGGTTCAGGCAAGCCAAACGTAAGTAAGGCAGGATCTGTAACTAAAGCTCAAATCCGTGCAATAGCCGAGAGAAAGATGCCCGACTTAAATGCAAAGAACATAGAAGGAGCAATGAAAATAATAGAAGGAAGTGCTCGTTCAGCAGGTATCAGTATCGTAGGTTAATATAAAAGAAAATAAAAGCCCCGCGGTTTACCGCGGGGCTTTTATAATGTCAAAATATTAAAAAAGAAACCCTAAAATAGGGGATTACTGTAAATCTATAACATTGACATAGCTATCTTTTTATGATATAAAAACATGAAATATATAGTCGAAACTTGTTTCAAGGAAATAAAGTTTTGGAGGCGTCCTTATCGTCTCTGGTCAAAATAAGGGAGTGTTATTTAAAAAAATAATTAATTAAATTAAATCTGATTATGGCAAAAAACAATGGAGACCATAGAGCCAAAAAAGGCAATGGTCTAAGTAGGCCCGAACAGGTAACTATAGGTGAAAATCTAATGGCACTGATTCGGAAAGAAGTGTCTAAGACATACAGGTGCAAATACCAAGGTCCAGGTAATGGATCAGTTGCACTTATGGTTATCTCTTGCGACAGTAGGTCGTTTAAGAGTAGCCTTGTTTCTTACATTAAGAAAAGCTTCAATTTTGATGCTTCAGAAGAGGCTATTATCAATCATGGGGATATAAGTAAAACAATTCTTATAAACCTAAGTGAGTTACCTATGGTATATATAACTGCTATAGAAACCAAGTGTAAGCTTGTGTTTCCTAATGGTTACAAAAAAATTAGGCATATAAAAGATGCCGAAATAAAAGCCGAAATAGCAAAAGACGCAGAGGTTTCTAAGAAACCAGAAAGGGTAGTCAGTAAGACCATTGGAGTTTCAAAATTTCTGGCTTCAGTATTAATCCATGAGGTGGGGATAAAGGACCCTGAAAAAGATCTTAGTAAATACCATTTGCAAGACTTTTGCTCTAATGATAAAAAGATGGTTGATGATTACAATGTCATCAATTGTTACGATGTTGAAACTGCTGAAAAAATTGAAAAGGCCATTAATTGGTTCTACAAGAATAACGAAGCCTTATTGGTTGATACAACCGTAATGTTCAAGATTCCGGCTGAATCAGTTGAAAAGAAGCAAAGCAATATTAGTTTTTGCTTTCCTCCGAATGCAAATTCGGGTGTAGGAGAGATAAATAGAAGACTCGAAAGGGTTTGTAAGGGATCTTCTCCTACTGTTATCAAAGTTGAAGATTCATATGTCGCTACGTATCACAAAAAGACTATGGCAGCGAAGATTGTTCCTCTTCTTAAGGGTATGGGATGGGAAGTTTCTAATATAGTAGAAGAAATAATTATTTTTGTAGATTCTTCTGATAAAAAGGTTATTTCAGCTCCGGTTGTGGACTCTTTTGCTGTTTCTAATTCTAGAGAGGAAGTCATTCTTAAGGAAGAAGAAGAAATTCTTACTCCGATAATTACATCCCTTGAGAAAAAGGAAGAGGAAATAAGTCATTCTAACTCTTTTTACTTTCTAGTGGATAACAAAGAAGACGCAAGGAATAAGCTTCACGACTTGTTCATAAATGATAAATTATTCTCTAAGCTCTCAATCGAGACGCAAAAGAAAATTATTCATGAGTTCAGAGATGAATTCATCAGTGAACACACTGAGGACTATGCCCTGGGACTTCTCATGTACCTGGAAAAGTAATTTAATTTAATTGATATAATATAAACCAAATAAAAAAGACTGCAGACCTAAAGGACCCTGCAGCTTTTTCATTTCTAGAGTAGATAAATCAAATGCCCCGCGGATTACCGCGGGGCATTTATCATTTTATTTATTCGAAACTCTTTCTACATATTCTCCACTTTCAGTATTTACGATTATCTTGTCACCTTCTTCTACAAAGAAGGGGACTTGAATCTTTATACCATTCTCGAGAACTGCTAGCTTGCCACCACCATTGGCAGTGTTGCCACGTATTGAAGGAGGAGCTTCCTT
The DNA here is from genome assembly GCA_903821415.1 of uncultured bacterium. Taxonomy (GTDB): domain Bacteria; phylum Patescibacteriota; class Minisyncoccia; order Phycocordibacterales; family UBA9973; genus UBA8515. The sequence goes on from CAIJLF010000137.1 coordinate 14,421, forward strand.
TATAGTGAATTCCATCTTTATAGGAAGGATAATACGGATTATCTTTTCTTCATCATCGTCATCCCATACTAGGGCTATAACATTCTCATTGGCTTTCAAATATTTAGCAGTATCACCGATAATTTTTGATTCTATCTTGAAGCGATTCTTTGCATCTTCTGGATCGCAGAACCAGAACTCATCTTTGGCAGAGTAGAGGAATTTAACATTCTTCTTTACGATATCAGCTTCGTCTACCTTGTCCGCAGCATGGAATGTAGCATTCCAAGTACGACCAGAAGTCAAACTCTTAAGCTTAACCTGGTTCTGAGGCTTTCTCATCTGAGTGCGAGCTACGTGATTGTCCAAGACATCACAAGGTTCACCTTCATAAATTATTATTTTTCCAACACGTATTTCACTGTATTCAAGCATGATGTTTAATAGTTAGCTAATAACAAAATGAGTATAACAGAATTGATTCAAAAACGGAAGGGGAATATTAGAAAGGCGAACATAATATAGTTCTTGAGAAGGAACTTGCGCAGGCCGACTGGGCCGAGCAGAGAAATTTTTCACCAGAAAAATATACGTGTCCTTCGAAGGAAGCTATATTATGGCAGCCACTAAATAATATTTTATTCCCCCGCACTTGCTACCTGTATCTCTCCAAATCTATTTCTGACTTCTTTTAATATTTCTTCAGATAACTTTTTATTGTCACGAAGGTAAGTGCGAGCTGCGTCGTATCCACGACCGAGTTTTATCTCCTCGACTGGTCCTTTCTCTTTTTGTTTAGCGGTACCATTATAAGAGAAGATAGCCCCACTAGTTTTACTGATGATGCCGAGCTTTTCTCCGAGAGCCATGATTTCTCCTTCACGAGAAATTCCTTCACCATAGAGTATGTCGAACTCTGTCTGTTTGAATGGGGCAGCGACTTTATTCTTCTCGACTTTTACACGCGTGCGACTTCCGACTACTTCTTCACCTTTTTTGATTTGGGCGATTCTTCGAATATCGAGACGTACGGAAGTATAGAACTTCAAAGCTTTTCCTCCAGGAGTAGTCTCAGGATTGCCGAACATGACTCCGATCTGCATACGGATTTGGTTTATAAATATCACAACTGTCTTTGAGTGGGCGACGATAGCTGTGAGTTTACGAAGAGCTTGAGACATGAGGCGAGCTTGCTTGCCCATGTGTTGCTGACCCATATCTCCCTCGATCTCATCTTTCGGTGTGAGGGCAGCGACAGAGTCGATGACTACTACGTCTATCTTACCAGAGCGTATCAAGCTTTCTGTTATCTCAAGGCCTTGTTCACCATTGTCTGGCTGTGAGATAAGAAGCTCATTTATATTTACTCCTAGCTTTGCAGCGTAGTCGGGGTCCATAGCATGCTCAGCGTCGATATACGCACAAATACCACCCTTTTTCTGGGCCTCTGCGACTATATGTAGAGCCAAGGTTGTCTTACCTGAGGACTCTGGTCCAAAGATTTCTATCATTCTTCCACGGGGAACTCCACCTACTCCGAGAGCCATATCTAGGCCGATAGATCCGGTAGGAATGACGTCTATATCTACCTTTGGGGCATCTCCTAGCTTCATGATCGCACCTTCACCGAACTTGGTCTGGATGGACTTGATTGTATCTTCTATCTCTCCTCCCATTTCTTTTGCAGCTTTTTTTACTTTCTTTTGCATATTTTTGATTAAAGGAATTTAAATTAATTTTATTAAAGGGGC
>CAIJLF010000138.1 GCA_903821415.1 uncultured bacterium
ATCAAAAAAATTCAATTTTGTGGAACCAGAACTTATTGTTCTTCCATCACATGGAAAATTATATGTCACTGATGATGAAGACATTAAAAGTGGACATATAAAATTGCTTCCTATGACTGTCAAAGAAGAAGAAATACTTACCACTTCCAGATTTTTAAAAACTGGTTCGGCAACAAGAATGGTATTTGAAAATTGTATAGCTTCAGACATTGATGCTGGAGAAATATTACTCTATGATAGCAATTATATTTTATTTAAGCTTAGACAGCTTTCCTATGGAGATAATTATTCCTTCACCATTAAATGTACCAATGCAGTATGTGAACATGAATTTGAACATGTTATTGATATTTCTAAATTGAAGTTTGAAGAAATCCCTGAGGATGTAATAGAACCTTTAGTTTTAAAACTCCCTCGCTCTGGATATACTGTCAAGCTGATATATCCTAGACTTAGACACAGTGAGGATTTATTTAAGATCTCCAACAATAGAAAGAAATCAACTGGTGATTATGATAAAACTAGGGTTGATAATTTAATTGTCACTACCTTGGGTATAACTGACAATAAAGGAAAAGCAATAAATCCCAATGATTTTGAAGAATTCTATGAAAGCATTCCAGGTGAAGATAGGGCTGTCCTTACAAAGGCTACAAAGCTTGATACAGGGATAGATAAACTCGACGGCATAAAATGCCCCTATTGTGAGGCAGATTATTCTGGAACCATCCCGGTAGGAATTGATTTCTTTCGCTTTTAATGATGAACATATACATAACATACGAATTAATAAACTTTATATGATAAAGTGGGGATTTAGTTTGGCTGATATAAATCAAATGCCACTTGATGAATATTACGAGTATTTAAAATTGATAAATGCTCATCACAAAGATGAAGCGGATATGGCCAATGCTGCAGCAACAGGAAATAGCCAACAGAATTCTAGAGAAGAACCAAAACCAATTGGTATGGTTGCACCAAGAAAACCATGAAAAAACAGGGAGTTTAAACTCCCTGTTTTCACTTAACTAAAGGTCTGATAAGTTGGCCCTGAAATTCCCGTGTAAGTAGTATCAGTTGGACAGAATAATATTCCAGTGTTTGTCGCGTCAAACCATTCCTGAACAATGAAAACTCTAGATACCGCAGCTAATGGAATATAATTAAAATCAAACAAACCACGCTGTAATGGCTGATTAGTATTTAATGTATCATAAGTACCAGCAGCATAAGTATAACTATCAGGGAAAGTAATAATCTTAGCAGTACCTGTAGTTATAATACCAGTGATTGTATTATAATCAGCTAATATTTGCCCTGACGCACCTAATTCAGTATTTAATACATGCGTCACTCCATCGTAACAATAATACCTGCGAGGAACTCCTATCCCATTAACTACGGTCGCCACTTTTACTGTAGCTCCACTACCAGGACCAGATATAGAGGTTACTGAATAAACACTACCAACTGTATAACCAGTCCCAGAAGAAGTTATAACAGTATTGCCTGTAGTTAAAGCTCCTGTATCAGTTGTTGTAAGATGTGCCCCTATACCAGTATTTGTACTTGTATTTAAAGAAAGAATACTAGATGAGGTATAGCTAGCTCCACCAGACACTACAGTTAGTGTAGCTAAACTACCAGCACTAGGTACAACGGTGGTATCCAGGGTAAGACCAGAACCTGAACCACCAGAAGTAGCGGCGGCTGTTGCGGCTGAATAACCAGAGTAAGGATCTACTAAAGCGACTTTGGTTACTACGCCATTAACAACAGCGGTGATGGCACCTTTGCCCATACTACCACCAATGGTGAATAGAGTATCGATATCAGAGGTTAAATAACCAGTTCCACCACTATTTATTTTTATTGTTTGAAGAGCGCCACCGCTGCTATCCACTAATTTATCACGAACATATTTTATAATAGTTCCGTTATTTAGTTCAACACATATATAAGCTTTGATCAAGATATACCTCCAAAGATTTATTTTATCTTTACAAAAAATAAATATAACATATATATATTAATGGGATGAATGGAAAATGAAGCGGAACAGAAACAATGTTTCCATTATACTAACTTACAGCCATTATGGGCGATTGATAATTTGAAAAAGGGTGCTTATTATGGAATGAAGGACAGTTAATAACTTGACAAATTTATTTAAATCCACTATACTTTGGTTGAGAGGTATTCATGAAGGAAAATAAAGATCTGACCAAAAGGCTTTTAGCCGCTTTGACTGAAATACACGAACAAGATTTTGGTGATGATAACATGAGTTGGAAACTTCATCAAGAAGAAGATGATTGCTGGATTTGTCAATTGATTGATGAAGCTAAAAACACTTGACAAGATTTTACAATAGAGTTATAATAAAAGAAGCATATAAGCCCAGTTAGTCCAAATGCCCTTTACAGGCAATGACCAAACGCGGCAAAAAGGAGCACAGTATGACAGAGAAAGACAATGATTTTGAAGAAATGAAGAAACAAATGGTTCGTGACAAACAAGGCAACAAAAAGTTCTGGGGTCCACCTTCAGACAAAGAAGGAAATTTTCCGATACGCCTTTTACCGCATGTCAAAGAGAACGGTGAAAAAATTTTCTATTTGCATCATAAGGTGCATTGGATCAATGGACGTTCATACGAATGTCTAAAACAAACACTTACAGACAAAGAAGGAAATGTTCACGAAGCTGAGGATTGTCCTGTTTGCACTTTTTCTAGGAAGCTTTTTGCTACCAGTGAAAAAGGCAGTGATGATTTTGATCTTGCATACGATTTATCCGCAAAGGATAGATATGTTTACAGGGTTATAGTTCGAGGCAAGGCGAATGAAAAGGAACCTGAATTTTTTGAGAGTGGCAAGAAACTATTTGGAACTCTTTATCACATTCTTACTGAGACAGATTTTGGCAACATTTGTGATTTGAAAGATGGAAGGGATTTCAACCTTGTGAAGACAGGGACTGGTCGAAGAAGTAATTATGATACTTCAACTCCATCAGCCAATGTAACACCAGCTTTTAAAACTGTTGAAGAATTGAAAGAAATGGTGGTAAATTTAAAGAAAATGAATTTCTCTCAATTGGTTGAATTTGTATCAATTGAAGCAATTAAAAATTCTTTAAAAGAATACTTGAGTGGTGATGGCAAAAAAAGCCAACCTAAAGAAGAAAGTGAGAAGCCAAAGCCAATTGCTAAATCTTCTCCTGCTGTTGAGGAACCAGAGACTACTACAGAAAGTTCAGAAATGGATGATTTGCTTAGTGAATTTGGTTTGTGATTAAATAAGAGCCAGTCATATTTATGACTGGCTCTTGTTGTCTTTAAAGGGTGAACTACTGCGAAACTAAAGATTTTGCAGCTTCCCGTTTCATTGAACTAACTTGCTTACTTCCAGTGTAAGTATAGGTTGTATTCTCGGCGGGCTTAAATTCGGGCTGTACCAGCCCTACTAATTCTTTTAATTAACTTTACAGGAGATAAAT
>CAIJLF010000139.1 GCA_903821415.1 uncultured bacterium
CTCTATTTCGATTAGTTCTTTGATATTATGAATTCCATCACCTATAACATATGCTGGCTCACGACGTAGACATGCGATAAATTTTTTACCTATAACTGTTCCCCTGAAAACATAACCAGAGAGTTCTTCCTCTATCATGACCCAAGGGGATAGTTGGTGAGCCTTTTTATATGATGCTATTAGATTGGCTTCGTCCGATATATGGGTAGTGGTATGTCTACTTCTCGATCCTAGATTTGGCTTTGTTATTACTGGTTTATTTAATGTATTAAATATTTTAATAGCTTGTTTTACACTACTTGCTATTCCTCCATTTGCAACTGGTATTCCTTCTTTCTTGAAATGTTTTTTCATTTCATTTTTATTATCCATCCAGCCAAGTCCCTTCGGGTTGTAATTTTTAGTACGAGGAAGTACATCAAAGAATCTTTTCTCCCCATTGAATTTAGAAAGAAAAATATCACGACCAATACCGAATAGTAAAAACTCTTTCATATCTATTTTTCTATTTATCGCTTCTTCCCATAGAACTTTTGCTCGTAGACTATCTTTCTTTTCAGGTTTATCAATATATTTACCCAAATGTATTAGTACTAAAACTCTAGTTAGGATAGGGCCTATCCACTCAAGTTTATCTTCTGATATGATATTATCCATCCATTTTGTCCATGGCTCTATCTTGTTACTTAGCCATATAGAGATATAGACTAGTCTATGGTTCACTTGAGCTCCACCACAATCCACACAGTATTTTTTCTTTTTTTGTTCTGACATATAATACAATATACCAGAAATTTACCCCCATATCTACTTTTAATTTTTTAAAATAGTGGATGTTTGGGTTTAATGTGCTACTGCAAAGCCGACAACTTTTTTAGCACCTGACTTTTTTAAAACTTTTATCGCTTCTAGCATTGTGCCGCCAGTAGTCGTGACATCATCGATCACTATGATGGTTCTACCTTTTATTTCTTTTGCGTCTTTTATATAAAAAGCATCTTTTATATTTTGTAAGCGTTTATTTCTATTCGTAAGTCTGGCTTGAGGAATAGTATTATTTTTTTTATATAAAACTTTAGTTTTTAATTCAAATGTATTATCTCTTTTTGTATTACAAAAGCCCTTCGCTATAACTTCAGACTGATTATACCCACGTTTTTGGTATTTATTTTTAGAGATTGGAATCGGTATGATATATATAGGTAAACCTTTAGAAAGTATTTTTATTAGTTCTATCTCTTCTAAGAATGATTCATACAATAATTCACCGAATTTTCGTCCCAAGTGAGGTGAATGATGGTATTTTAATTCCCAAACAGATTTTTTTATTAAGGGGTCTCTGTAGTCGTAGAGAGCCATAATAGAATCCTCGGTAGGTCTGTCCGTTAATTTCAAATTATTTACACAATTAGAACACAACATCTCACTTCTTGCACCACACCCTATACATCTAGAAGGGAATAGTATCTCTAGGATTTGATGAAGACTTCTTCTTAGTATATATACAGTCTTTTCCACTTCTTAATTTTACTATATATATGTTATACTGGATAGTAATAAATATGGATAAATCACTAAAGAATGTAATATCATCTGGACTGGCAAGTCTCTCCGAGATATTTTCCTCTGATAAATCTACGAAGAGTGTCTTAGGCATAGATATAGGATCTTCAGCTGTAAAAGTTGTCCAATTAAAGAAGAAAAACGGGAAAGCCATCCTTGAGACTTATGGTGCTATTTCTCTTGGCCCATATGGCAATACTGATATTGGTTCTGTCACTAACTTAAAGACAGAAGAGATAGTTCGTGCACTTCTAGACGTTATGAAAGAATCAAATGTTACTGTCAAGACAGGTATCTTAGCTATACCTTCTTCTTCTAGTTTAATTTTCACAATATCATTACCAGAAAAAATAACCGAAGAAAAACTAGCTAGTGTTGTCCCCATTGAAGCTCGTAAGTATATCCCTGTGCCTATTACAGAAGTCTCTTTGGATTGGTTCGTTCTACCCAAAGGAGTTGATTCATCTGAAGTGAATATTATGAATAATACAGTTGCTCAAAAGATACCTGATCCTAAAACGGAAGTTTTAGTAGTTGCTATTCACAATGACATACTGTCTCGATATCAAGAAATATTAAAAGAAACAGAAATACATTCAGACTCATTTGAGATGGAAATATTTAGTAATATAAGAGCTTCTTTTTTTCACGACTTAGCCCCGGTGTTATTGATGGATTTTGGTGCTTCTAAGACTAAGCTTTCTATTATCGAAGAAGGCGTTGTTCATGTCTTTCATGTAGTGAACAGGGGAGGAGCTGATATAACTAAAAATATTGTTAGTGCAATGGGTATTTCTTTTCCAGAAGCAGAAAAGCTGAAGAGATCTGTAGGACTTGATGTAAATAGTAATCCTGAAGTTGCAGATATCATAAGATTATCTGTAGATTATATTTTATCTGATACAAATAGTGTTGTGTTTGCATATCAGAAGAAGTATAATAAAAATATCAGCAAAGTTATTTTGACCGGTGGTGGTTCTCTTACGAAAGGACTGATAGATAGAGCCATTTCTAATTTCCATACAGAGGTAGTATACAGTAATCCATTTTCTAAAACTGAAGCTCCAGCATTTTTACTTCCCATATTAGAAGTTAGTGGACCAGAATTTAGTGTAGCTGTTGGTTTGGCATTGAGACAATTATTTTAAATTATGGAGAATTCATTTCAAACATCATTTATTCCAAAGAAGCCTATTGTGGCCAATAGTTCTGTATCTAGTACTAGTGGCAACATTGGTATTACTATGGTTGTTGCTATTTTTATCATGGTAGTTATGCTTGCTGCATCAGGCGGGCTTTACCTATATAAAAATTATTTACAAAGCAACAGAGAAGCTTTATCAGGTAAATTAAAAAAAATCAAGGAGAGTTTTGATAATAATACAATAACTGATCTTGAATCTTATGATAAAACTTCAACTATTGCTAAGCAAATATTAGATAATCATATAGTTCTTTCTCCTTTGTTCGAATTGATAAACGAACTAACTCTTTCTACAATTCAATATACAAAATTTGATCATAAAACTATTAATAATGTTTTTTCTGTTAGCATGTCAGGAATAGCTCGTGATTATAAATCAATAGCACTTCAAGCTGATGTCTTTAATACAAACAAGGGGCATATGCTTCAAAATGTTATTTTTTCTAATCTTACAAAAGACAAGAACAACAATGTAACATTTAATCTAGACTTCGATATTGACCCTGCGTTGCTTTCTTATTCCAAAAATATAACTAATGGCAATTTAAGTAAGGAAAATTTTAACACAGTACCAAACAACCCATCTACTTCTATCTCTACAACATCTTTAGACACTACTTCTCTTACTCCTAACTCCCCAACCGTCACAAACCCTACTCAACCATTACAACAAGTAACTCCTACTACACAATAATTATATGAAAGTAATTCTTCCAATTTTATTCATAGGCATAGCTGTAGTAGCTTTTATTTTCGGAGTGAATCCATGGTATAATGATGTTTCAGCTTTAAGGTCAGATATTTTAGCTTATAATACAGCTCTAGATAATTCTGCTCAATTAAAATTAGCTGAAGATTCATTAATTAAATCATATATAGGGATAAAACAATCAGATAAAGACAGGCTGAATAGCTTCATTCCGAATTCAGTAAATAATATTCAGTTTATACTTGAAGTCGAGCGTATTGCGAATCTACACAATATGCCTATAAAAGACTTGAAATTTGAAGCGAAGAAACAAACATCATCAAATAGTGGTAATACTGTAGTTGCTCAAGTTGGTGTAGACGACAAACCTTATGGAGTTTTTCCTTTAGAATTTAGTACAGAAGGTACATATGATTCATTTGTTTTGTTTTTAAAAGACCTAGAATATAATTTAAGGTTAATAGATATTAAATCAATATCATTTACAGTTCCAGATTCTGTAAAAGTAACTGACGGGTTCGACCCAAATATTTATAAATATTCTGTAAAAGTAGAAACATATTGGCTTAAATAATTATGCATAGAAAATATAATAAATTTTTAATAGTTTCTCTAGTCGCCGTTATTGTATTCGGAGTTTATACTCATTTCTACAAAGATTTAAAGTCTGAGGCAGCGACAAGCGATAATGCCCTAACCTCAACTACGGGGGGTGATACAGCACCAGTTACTACAGGCAGTAGTGGTAGTGCTTCATTGAACGAAGATACATCTTTTCTGATGAAATTAAGCTCCTTAAAGAAGATAAAGATAGATACTTCTATTTTTGATAGCCAAGCTTTTAAATTATTAGTTAGTAATAATATAAAGCTCGACCCTGTTCCTTATGGCAGAATAAATCCTTTTTCTCCTACAGACAAGCCTGTAATAGTAAACAAGGTAACCTATACATTAAAAACAAACCCGGCTTCAGCGATAACAAACAAATCAGCTGTTTTAAATGGGTCACTAGAAGGAGGAGTAATTTCAAATAATATTTATTTTGAATATGGCACAGTGGAACCATTAGATAAGATGACAGCGAAAGTGACACCTTCTTTGGTTGGTAGTTTCGCTTCCACCATAGGGTCACTTATATCAAAGACAACATATCTTTATCGTTCAGTTGCAAATATAAATGGTGTACTTGTATACGGTGATATAATCTCATTTACTACAAACTAATATGATATTACTTGAAGAATTAGTAAAACACGGTTTTCTAACAGAGGATCAAGTGCCTGAAGTAGTTAATACTGCAGAAGAAAAATACGATGGCGATATAGATCAAGCCTTGATCAGTATGAATATAAGTGAGGATGCCATCCTTGAATTAAAAGGTTCTGTTTTTAATATTCCAATTAAAAAAGTTGATCCAAGTTTAGTTACAGCATCAATTTTAAAGATAATTCCAGTAGAAACGACAAAGACTTACCATTTTGTCCCTATAGGTATTACAAACAACGTTCTTGAAATTGGAATAATTGATCCAGAAAATGTCCAAGCTATAGATGTTTTGACTTTTATAACTGCAAAGCTTGATAAACCATTCAAATTATACTTAATCAGTAGTTCTGTATATAAGAAATTATTAGAAAAGTATGATGCTCTAAGTAGTGAAGTAGATATGGCTCTTTCCGAGCTTGATCAAGAAATAGCAAATGCAGGAGACACTAAACCAGATAAAGCAAAAGCCTTAAAGCCAGGAGAGGTAAAGGAAGAGGAAAAGATTACAGAGGATGCTCCTATTATTAAAATAGTAGCAGTCATACTAAGACACGCAGTTGAAGGTGATGCTTCAGATATACATATAGAACACGTAGGGGATAAGATAAGAGTGCGTTTTCGTGTTGACGGTATTTTGCATACATCACTTATTCTTCCTGTTGCTGTCTATAATGGAGTAGTTGCTCGTATTAAGATATTAGCCAAGTTGAGACTCGATGAAAAACGCAAACCACAAGATGGAGGTTTTTCTACTAAGATGGAAGGGCGCAAGATAGATTATCGTGTCTCTACTATGCCTTCTTATTATGGAGAGAAGATTGTTATGCGTATCCTTGATTCACAAAGAGGTGTTAAACCACTAGATGATTTAGATATGTCACCAGAGAATCTAATTTTAGTTCGTGAAGCATTATCAAAGCCGTACGGTCTCATTTTGATTACAGGTCCTACAGGTTCTGGTAAGACCACGACATTAAACTCAATGATAAGTGAGCTCGATCATGAGAAAGAAAACATAGTTACACTCGAAGATCCAGTTGAGTATCATATAGAAGGTGTGAACCAGTCGCAAGTTGCCCCTGAGATAGGTTATACTTTTGCCTCAGGACTTCGTTCTATTTTAAGACAAGACCCCGATATAATAATGGTGGGAGAGATACGCGATAAAGAGACTGCTGAACTTGCTATACAGGCAGCTCTTACAGGTCACTTGGTTTTCTCTACGCTCCATACCAACAGTTCTATAGGTGCGATTCCACGTCTTATAGATATGGGAATTGATCCATATCTTATAGCTCCTACTTTGATTCTTTGTATGGCTCAACGTCTCGCTCGTAAGATACAAGAGAATTCTAAACAAGAAATTCCAATAGACGAAGCAAAGAGACTTCTTATCGACAAGCATTTTTCAGACTTACCAGCAGAATTTAAATCAAAAATTAATTTCAATACGTCTGTCTTCGAAGCAGTGGCGTCACCCGAATGTCCTTCTGGAATGCTCGGACGTGTTCCTGTCTACGAAATGTTCAAAATAGACAAAGAAATGCAGAAGATAATTCTTACAAAGCCTCAAGAGCAAGATATCTACAAGCTTGCTCGTTCTAGAGGAATGTTGTCTATTCGTGAGGATGCGATTCTTAAGAGTATGGAAGGATTAATTCCTTTTAAGGAAATATATAATTTCTAATTATTTGTAGGAAAACAATAATATTTGTATTATACTATAATAGTATGGATCAAAAACATAAAATTCTAATTATTGATGATGATAGTTTCCTTTTGGATATGTATGCTTTAAAATTTAGTAAATCAAATTTTGATGTTACCGCTTCATTAGGTCCAGAAATTGCACTAGAAAAGCTTCGCAAGGGGCTGGTGATTGATGTTATACTTCTCGATATTGTTATGCCAGTTATGGATGGGTTTGATTTACTAGAAAAAATGAAGGAAGAAAACTTATCCATAGATTCTATTAAGATTATTCTTTCAAATAGAGGTCAAGCGTCAGACATAGCAAGAGGTGAGGCACTAGGAGCAGCAGGATATATAGTGAAAGCTTCAAGTACTCCTACAGAAGTTTTAGAAAAAGTTCAAAGTATTATCAGTAAAAAATAATTTAAATATGGATTATAATAAATTTCTAGACGAAGTATTGACAAGCTTGATTCATGAAGATGGATCAGATTTACATTTGGGAGTAGGACGTAAGCCAGCTATTCGTATCAATGGACAGCTTGTTTTTTTGACTAATAAGGAGAATTTGAAAATGGAAGATATGATCAGTGTTTTAAATATTATTTTAGGTAAAGATAAAACAGAAAAATTCCTAGAGAATAAAGAAGTAGACTTTTCTTTCGCTTTTAAAGGGCTAGCACACCTACGTGGTAATGCATATTTTCAGAGAAGCGGTATTTGTATAGCTCTTAGACTTGTACCAAAGGCTAAAAGTTTTGAAGATTTAAACCTTCCAGGAATTCTTAAAACTTTTGCTATGAATAAGCAAGGATTTTTCTTAGTTGTAGGACCAGTTGGTCAAGGTAAGTCTACAACTCTTTCAACTATGATTAATTTTATAAATAAAGAAAGCACTACGCATATAATAACCATTGAAGACCCTATAGAGCACGTCTATACACAAGAAAAATCTATTATAGACCAACGTGAGATTGGCCTTGATACGAAGGATTTCCCCTTAGCTTTGAAGTCAGCTTTTCGTGAAGATGTGAACGTCATACTCATCGGCGAGATGCGTAACAACGAGACTATCTCTGCCGCTGTTACTGCAGCTGAGACGGGACACCTTGTCTTCTCAACTTTACATACGAACAATGCTCCTCAGACTATCGATCGTATTATAGATTCCTTCCCTGCCAACCAGCAAGATCAGATAAGACTTCAACTTGCTTCTAGTTTACTTGGTATTTTATCTCAGCGTCTCATACCTCGTATTACAGGTGGACGTATACCTGCATTTGAATTACTTATCAACAACAACGCAGTGTCAAACCTCATAAGAGAGAAGAGGACTCACGAGATAAATACAGTCATAGAGACTTCTTCAGAGCAAGGTATGATAGATATGAATCGATATTTGATTGAATTAGTAGCAAAAGGCGAAATTTCTCTAGAAAGTGCATATCAGTATTCATTTAATCCAAAAGCTCTTGAAAGAATGCTATAAAATATTATGATATTTAAATACGAAGCCATAACAAATACAGGTGAAAAAAAATCAGGAACTATAGATGCCTCTTCTTCAGACTCCGCCATCTCTGCTATTCAGCGTAGAGGCTTGATAGTTTCATCCATACAGGAAGAAGGTGTTAAAAATGGAATATTTAAATTATCTATTTTCCAAAAAAGGATAAAGATGAAGGATGTTGTGATTATGTCACGACAGATTTCTACTTTATTTGAGGCTCAAGTATCAGCTTTGAAGGCTTTTAATTTGATGGCTACAAATACAGAAAATCCAGCACTAGTTAAAATTTTAAGTACTATTTCCTCAGATATTGAGTCGGGTATATCTATATCAGAAGCTCTTGCTCGTCATCCTGATGTTTTCTCAGTTTTTTATGTAAATATGGTGAAGTCAGGTGAGGAGTCAGGTAAGCTTACACAGACTTTTTCATATTTGGCTGAGTATTTAGATAGACAATACCAACTCACATCAAAGACGAAGAATGCTCTTATCTATCCGAGTTTTGTCATAGGTGTTTTCTTTGTCGTTATGATACTTATGTTCGTATTTATAGTTCCTAGATTAAAGGCGATTATTTTAGACTCAGGACAAGCAATACCTCTATCTACAAAGATTGTTTTTGCTTTGAGTGACCTTCTTATCAATTATGGTATATTCGTACTTATTGGAGTTTGTATTTTTGTATTTTATATCTACAGGATGACCAAGACAGAGGCTGGTAAAAAATACTTGGATAGGTTAAAGATATCTATTCCTGTAATGAAAAATATTTTTATTAAGCTTTATCTTTCTAGAATTGCTGACAATCTGGACACCCTACTTTCTTCAGGCGTGACTATTATACGTTCTATGGAGCTCACTTCTATCATCGTAGGGAACAGAGTTTATGAAGATATTATGAAAGATGCGACGGAGAAGGTGAAGAGTGGTAGTTCTCTCTCTGAAGCTCTTGGCTCTTATCCTGAAATACCACCTATTATGATAGGTATGGTCCACGTCGGAGAAGAGACTGGATCTCTCGGAAACATATTGAAAACATTGGGCAAGTTCTACAATCGCGAAGTGAATGAAGCTGTGGATACTATGGTCTCGCTTATCGAGCCGATGATGATAGTAGCTCTTGGTCTTGGTGTTGGTCTCCTCCTCACTTCTGTCCTTATGCCGATATACAATATCGCAGGGGGGATATAAAGATTAGTGACTGGTAAAAATATTAGGTTCTAGTAGATAGTGAATAGGTTCTAGCAAAAATACGTCGGCGATGCCGACGTATTTTTAATTCATTTTTAGCACTATTCACTGGAAACTAATTACTAATCACTAATCCTTACTTGTCCACAGTCTATATGTATTGTGCTTTTAATAATCTTATATGATATAATACATATATTAAAAAGTTAGGTCGCGTCTTTCATAAAAAAAGACAAATTATTAATTTAAATTTTAATCATGAATAAAAATAAAGGTTTTACGCTTATTGAACTTTTGGTTGTTATTGCAATCATCGGTATATTAGCGTCGGTCGTGTTGGCTTCTCTTTCCGGAGCAAGAACAAAAGCAAAGATAGCTGCAGTTCAGTCGACTTTATCTTCAACTAGAGCTCAAGCAGAGATAGGAGTTGTTAATGGTAGATATGTTAACAATATTTGTGTAAATGGTTACAGTGGAGGTTTAAATCTTTTACTAAAATCATTAAATCAACCATCTGCTAAAATAGAAACTATTGCATGTGGACAAGATACAGCACATTCATCTGGAGCAGATGAAGCAGCGCTAGCGGCTGATACCACAAATATGCCTCGTAAGTGGGCAGTAGAAGTACTAATAAGTGGTAAGTATTATTGTGCTGATTCAAGTGGTTATTCTGGACTTTCTAAGCAAGATGGATCTGGTACTGCCATAGGAGCAACCCATACCGCATTTTCTCCGACTGTAGGAGGAGCTTCTGTAACTGCTTCTTATTCTGTGAATACAGCAGGGGCACTTGATTGTACATCATAGTTATTAAAAGTCGTATTTAAAATAAATTATTAGATAATTTTAATCAAATGAATAAAAATAAAGGTTTTACACTTATTGAACTCTTAGTTGTTATTGCTATTATCGGTATCCTAGCTTCAGTCGTCTTAGCTTCTCTTTCTTCTGCTCGTGATAAAGGGAAAGATGCAGCTGTAAAGTCACAGCTAGCAAGTATGAAAGCACAA
>CAIJLF010000140.1 GCA_903821415.1 uncultured bacterium
AAAATAAAAATGAAATATTCATAAAATTGTTGCATAAGTAGCGGTTTTCTGATAGCATATCCATAATCCTCAGTTTGACAGTGAAAAAAGAAAAAATGCCCTTAAACTGCTTTTAAACAGACAGTTTTCGGGCTTTGTTTTTTGTCATAAAAACATGGCATAAAATTCATTTTTTCGATGATGCCAAAATATTTTTTATCTCATTTAGGAGAAGTCTCTTTTTAGTAAAATCAATGCCAAAAGCATCACCGATACAATTTGAAATATTACTGCGGTAGTTAAACATGTAAAGGTTTGTGTGTTCAAGACTACAACTGATATCGTTGAGACAGGTAATAATCTGTTCAGGTGTAAATTTGTAGTTTGTTTTCTTTTGGATAAGGCGTAAAATAACCAAAGAAATAAAGCATGTAAGGACATGTGCATTTATTCTGTCTTCTCGAGAGACATGAACCGGTCTAATATCCAAATCGCTTTTGGAAACCTTAAAGTTGTCTTCAATATCAGACAACCCTCGGTAGATCTCAATTACACGCTGAGCAAGCATATCTAACTCGCTAGTTATGATGCAGTAATATCCATCGTATTTGGCGTCTTCCGCTGCCTTTTCTTCATCGTATGACGGCTTTTTGCCAGGGTCTTCAATTATCTCTCCAGTCTTTTTGTCGAAGGTAATATTTTTTATGTATGCTGACGCGCCATGTGCTGTGCTCTTGTTGTGGTTTTTAGGATTAGCTATGACATCAAGGGCTTTTTTTATAACTTCTGCCCTTTCAGCTCCGGCCTTATCGGCATATTTTTTACTCCAAAAAACTACTTGTTTTTCGTCTATCAGCTTGCTTTCTTGAGAGCCATTTTTCATAGTGATTTTAATTTCACGGACTTCAATACGTGATTTGATTTTGTAATCATAACCTTCTTTGAGTGGTTTTCCATCTCTGTCAGTATAGTTGTTTTCATCCAAAACGTAATCTTTAAACTTTTCTGTGCCCTTGCGGATTGAAAAGCTGAATACATAACCATTTATACGCTTATCTCTATCGCCTCCCTTCAGAAAGTAGATGTTATTTGCTGATGTACAACCCATATCCGCAACAGCGATAACCCTTCCGGGTGAGAATCTTACACATACATCTTTGAATACGGGAATAAAGGTTTTGCTATCATGGGTGTTGCCCGGAAAAAGCTTATAGTATAAAGGTATACCATCTGCATCCATGGCTAAAGCCATTTGAACAATAGGATCAGGGCGATTGTTTTTCTCTTTTCCGCGTTTGCGAAAATCGTCTGTTTCGTCAATCTCAAAATGAAAATTTGTAACATCAAAATACATGAGGGTTGTGTCCCTACCGAACTTTACATTAATCTGTTCACTTATAAATCTTTGACATTCTAACCCAATCTTTGAGAAATGAGATAAAGCACGGTATACGTGATGCAATTCAAAGTCAAACCGTTCAAAGAATGTGTTCTTATACTCATAAGACCTCTTTTTAGATGATGGGTGAAGGATTCGAGTTATAGTTAATAGTTGCATAATTGAATTGGTGTTGTATTCAAAGTTCTCGTTTCTTGCTTTATTGTTTAAGAAACGATCGAGCTCCAGCTCGTGATATATTTTCATAATCACAGCGTAGCCCAAATTATATCGAGAATTTTATTCATCAGGCAGTTTTTCGTTTAAATCAATCTCTAGAGTAAGCTTTTTGTTTCCCTTCTCTTCAACATTCATTTTAGCAATAATTTCTTTGTAATGAGCAATAGGATCTGGGAATTCTTTTTGCAAGTCATGCAGATACCCCAAAGCCTCGTAATGTTTGCTTCTTGACATCCTTTTTTCTCTATCCCAGAACTTT
>CAIJLF010000141.1 GCA_903821415.1 uncultured bacterium
AATAAAATTTTAAAATGAAAGAAAATATAAAGTTAATATGTTTTGATTTAGATGACACACTTATATTAGCAAATAGCTGGAAGAAGCTAGGTCTTGCTTTAGGTGTTTCTGTCGAAGAAGATAGAAAGCTATACAGAGAATATAAATCAGGGTCTATTACTTATGATGAATGGAATAATAAAGTTATTGAGAAATACATGGAACACCGTGATTCTACTCGAAGTGGGATAACAAAGATTCTTTCAGGGTATTCTTTTAAAGAAGGAGCAAGAGAGACTATAAATTATATTAAAGATAAGGGATATGAAATAGTTTTAATTTCAGGTTCGATTGATATTCTCGTCAATATGGTAGCAAAAGATTTGGATATTAAATATTACAAAGCAAATAATACATTTGTATTTGATGAGAATGATAGGTTGATAGGAGTTCACTCAAATGGGGATGATGTTCTAGCCAAGGTAGATCATTTGGAAAGTTTCTGTGAGATGCTAGATATTGATATAAAAGAGTGTGCGTGTATTGCTGATGGAGATAATGATATAGAGATGTTCCGACGAACTGATCATGGTGTTACATTCAAAGGGCAAGAGATTGAGAAAGAAGCTTGGAAAGTCATTGATTCTTTTGAAGACTTAAAAGATATATTTTAAATATTATGTATTTTACTTACATTCTTGCATGTGCAGATAAGACTTTATATGTAGGTTCGACGAATGATTTAGAGAAGAGACTATATAGTCATAATAATCTGAAGTCAGGTGCGCATTATACAAAGATTCGTCGTCCTGTGGTTTTAAAGTATTTTGAAAAGTTTAAAACATACGCAGAATCGAGATCCAGGGAGGGAGAATTAAAAAGATTTAGTCGTAGTGAAAAATTAGAATTAATAAAAAATAATTAGTACATACAGAGTATCTGTAGTATACTTCGCAGGTCGTTTAGTATCTCTAATAAAATTATATCTATATGGATCCAGAAGTAAAAGTAGAAGAAGAAGTAGTTGTTACTCCTGAAGTAGTTGTTGAAGAAACAGCTGCTCCGGTTGAAGCTCCTGCAGCAGAAGTTACTCCTGAAGTTGCTGCATAAGCAATCTCAATAAACAATAAACACCCACCAGAAATGGTGGGTGTTTATTGTTATGTTGCTATTTAGTCTTAAAAGTGCTATAATTATGAAATAATAGTAATAACTTGTCTAGTATAAGCCAGGTATATAAAAATAATTTATGGGAAATTTTAATGATAGAGGAGGTAATAGAGGTGGAGGTTTTAGAGGTGGAAATGGAGGCGGAGGCCGTCCATCTTTCGGAGGAGGTCGTGGTGGAGACAGTAGAGGCCCTGTCACAATGCACAAAGCTGTATGTGATGAATGTCACAAGAGTTGTGAAGTTCCTTTTCGTCCATCAGGTGATAAGCCTATATATTGTAATGATTGTTTTGGTGAGAAGAGAGGCAATGAAGCTCCTCGCCGCGATTTTAACAACGACCGTGCTCCAAGAAGAGAATTCAATGATCGTCCCGCTCCAACATTTTCAAAGCCAGTATCAGCTCCAGCAAGTAACGATATGAGTAAGCAAATAGGTGAGATGAATAGTAAGCTTGATCGTTTGATAAATGCTATTGAAAAGATGAATGCACCTAAAGTTTCAGCTCCAGTTGTAGTAGCAAAGCCAGTTGTTAAGGCAGCTCCAGTAGTAGCAAAGGTTGCTCCTAAGGCTCCAGCTGCTAAGGTAGTTGCTAAAGCACCTGCAAAGAAAGTTGTAGCAAAAGCTCCAGCAAAGAAAGTAGTTTCAAAAAAGAAATAATCTAATTTTCTAAAAAAAAGCCCTCATCTGAGGGTTTTTGTTTTGTTTAGGTTAAAAATGATATAATCACATTTTATGATTCAAAAGTCGATAAAATTAAATAATAAAAATATCGACTATGTTTTAAAGACAAATAAACGATCCAGAAGTATCAGACTAGCGATACACCCTGGGGCAAAAGTGACTGTTACCACTCCTAGATTCGTACCTCAATTTGTAATTGATAATTTCCTGAAAGATAAATCAGAGTGGATATTTGAGAAAATTGATTATTTTTCAAAATTTCCTCCTGTTAAGAATAAGAAAGAAAAAAGAGATGAGTATTTAAAATACAAAGAAGATACCTTAATTTTAGTAAAAGAAAGGTTGGAATATTTCAACAAGTTGTATCATTTCAAATGGAATAGAATATCAATTAAAAATCAAAAGACCAGATGGGGTAGCTGCTCAAGACAAGGTAACCTAAATTTTAATTATAAAATTGTATTACTACCGGAAGAACAAGCAGACTATATAATAGTACACGAACTATGCCACTTAAAGGAATTGAATCATTCTTCAAGATTTTGGAAGTTGGTATCACTCTCTATTCCTTCGTATAAGGATATTCGCTCAAATCTAAGAAAAAACTATCTAAAGGTAAATTAAAAATAAGCCAGATGAAATACATCA
>CAIJLF010000142.1 GCA_903821415.1 uncultured bacterium
ATAAAGGTTTAACCTTGGTAGAGTTGATAGTAGTTATATCAATTTTCCTTATTATCACGTCTGTAGCCATTTTCAATTATGGTAGCTTTAACTCAACAGTTTCACTTCAGAACTTGACTGATGATATAGCCTTGTCTATAAGAAAAGCCCAAGGTTTTGCTATTGGAGCCCGCGGAGTGGATAAATCATTTAAATATAGTTATGGTATGCATTTTTCTGTCGATGCAGTATCTACAAGTAATCTATCTGGGTCAAACAAATCTTTTTTAATGTTTACTATTCCACTAGAAGATGAGAAGAAATATGTAATAAAAGGAAGTAATGTTTGTAATGATGACAGCAATGGGTGTATTGAATTATTCAATATAAATACTTTAGATGAAATAAAAGAAATAGATTTAGTGAATGCAGAAGGTACTGTTGTAAAAAATTTAGGATCAATAGATATTGTTTTCACACGTCCAGAACCAAAGGCAGTCTTTTGTTATAGGGAAAGTCAGTCTAGTTCATGTAATTTTGATATTTCACGTGTTGATATGGTTATATCAAATGGTCAAACAGCAGAGCAGTTTAAAACTAAAACTATCTCTATTCAAAATACCGGTCAAATAAGTATACAATAATATATGATTAAAAATAAAAACAATAGTAGAGGTTTTACACTTATCGAGCTTATGATAGCCACTACTCTTTTTACTATTATTATGATGATGGGGGTAGGGTCACTAGTGGTCTCTTCCAATTCTGCTAAATCTGCTCAGAAGCTAAGAATATCAGTTGATAATGTAAACTTTGCTATGGAGAGTATGACTCGTGAACTTCGTATGGGGACATATTATTATTGCGGGTCAGCTGAAGCCCTTTTTACCCCAGGACTAACCAGTGATTGCTCAGGAGGCAATGTTATTGTTTTCACTCCTCAGCAAACAGGTGGAGCTCCTGGCAGAGTTGCTTATATGTTAGTACCAAGGTCTAAAAATGGTGTGCTAGACGGAACAAATAGTTTAAAAAAGTGTGACGGTAACGCAGGTAATTGTTTTGATATAGTCTCACCAGATGTAAATATTGAAACCCTTAAATTTTATGTAAATGGTTCAACTCCTACAGAAGCTGATGGCATACAACCAAGTATTAGGATCTTGATAAGGGGTCTAGTTGTGGTTAAAGGAGTACCTAAGATGTTTACATTACAAACAATGGCGTCACAACGTTCAACAGAATTTTAAATATAATATGAATTTATTTAATAAAAAAAATAATAAATACTCTCATTTTAGTAAGTCTTACTTGAAGTATTTAAGATATTCTTCTGAGCATATGAAGGGTTTTACTATTATCGAAGCTATGGTAGCTATATTTATATTGTCTGTTTCTGTAGCTACAATGCTTGGTATTACAGCTTCGAGTGCTGCGTCAGCTAGGTATGCAAATAATGAAATCACTGCAAATTATTTGCTACAAGAGGCTGTCGACTCCATAAGGAATACTAGAGATACGATGGTGTTCCAAAGGAAAGCGACATGGACTGATTTTCTAAATAGGTATGGGTCTTCAGGTAAGTCTAAATGTTTTGCAGATAGTGGGTGTATTTTATTGATAGAAAAGTTTGACCCAACAAACTCAAGAGGAGGTGATGACATAGAAGGCTGTGACAATACAGGTGTTTGCCCAAATTTTTTATATGATGATGACCCAACAAATGAAAAGACTTTTTATAATTATAGTAGTTCAACGGGGTATCTAAGTGAGTTTAAGAGAACTGTAAATATGGTAGTTGATACTACTAACCCTGACCAATTAAACATAACGGTAAAAGTAGAATGGTACAATGGTGATCCTAATAATAAAAGATCTCAAACATTGGTATTTTATTTATTGAATTGGCAGAAGACATAATTTTATGAAAAGAATAAAATATAAAAATGAAAATAGAGGATACGCAATTTTATTTACTGTTGTAGTTGTGGGTATTATATCAGCTATTACAATAGGTCTTACAAATGCTGCATATAAGCAAATGATGCTGTCTTCTGTAGCTAGGGATTCAACTTCAGCCTTCTATCAAGCAGATATATCATCAGAGTGCGCAATGTATGCAGATAACATCGACTTTCTATTAAATACAAAGCTAACAGATACATTTACATGTGGAGGAAGTACGATGAATTATGTCCACACCCAAGCACAAGATAATTTTGATCAAATCTATTATCTTATTCCTTTAGATGAAAATTTAAATAAAAATTCAAAATGTTTTAAAGCTGATATTACTAAAACGGAAGGAGAAAGTTCTATTGCAACAAAAGTAGAGGCCCTAGGATATAATATATGTAATACGAGCAACTTAAGGACTGTGGAAAGAGCGATTGAAGTTAATTATTAAAAATAGTATATTACTGACAATATGGATGATTTAAACATAAAAAACCGAATAATTAAACTTCGGGATGAAATTTCTCGCTTGCGTGATGAATATCATGTGAAGAATAATCCGAAAGTTACAGATGATATATATGAATCTTTAACGAGAGAACTAAAAGATTTAGAGAAGAAATACCCAGAATATATCGAACTTAATAGTGATATAGATAGGGTAGCTGGAGCACCCCTTGCTCAATTTAAAAAAGTTAAGCATGAGATGCGCATGCTCTCTTTGAATGATGCATTTAAAGAGGGAGAAATCATAGACTGGGAAAATCGCGTCAAGAAATTAATAGATCATAGAGAAGATTTAAATTATTTTTGTGAGGTAAAGCTCGATGGCCTATCTGCATCACTTTTTTATAAAGATGGAATCTTTGTACGAGGAGCGACGAGGGGAGATGGTTTTATAGGAGAGGATGTGACAGAGAATCTGAAAATGATAGAGTCTATTCCTCTTAAATTAAAAGGAGATTATAAAGGAGAGATAGAGGTCCGTGGTGAAGTAGTGATGACGAAGAAAGCTTGGACTGCTTTGAATAAAAAGCAAGAACTTTCAGGCAAGCCAACTTTTGCTAATACTCGTAATGCAGCTGCTGGAAGCTTGCGACAGCTCGATCCGAAAATAGTACAGAGTCGAAAGTTAGATTTTTTCGCTTGGGATATCGCTCAGATTTCAATTAAAAATTATGAATCAGAAATTAAGAATCATTCAGATAAACATAAAGTTTTAAAAGAACTTGGATTTCAACTTGCTCCTTACGAGAAAAAAGCTAAAAATATGACAGAAATTTTTTCTTTTATAAAAGATATAGGCAAGATAAGAATGGGCCTTCCTTATGGTACTGACGGTATGGTTATTTCAGTAGATAATCTAGAAGTTCAAGATAGTCTTGGTTTTGTCGGTAAGGCACCTAGGTATATGGTGGCTTATAAATATGAGGCAGAGAGGGCAACGACTGTAGTTACAGATATTACTGTAAATGTCGGTCGTACAGGAGCTATCACTCCTCTTGCTCATTTCAACCCAACACTGGTTGCTGGTTCTACTATCTCAAAAGCGACATTGCATAATATGGACCAGATAGAGCGTTTGGATATCAGAGTGGGTGATACTGTTGTTATTCAAAAGGCAGGGGATGTTATTCCGGAAGTTGTAGAAGTCCTTGTAAATATGCGCACAGGTAAAGAAAAGAAATTTAAAATGCCAGAATTTTGCCCAGTATGTAATTTTAAAATTGAACGTAAGGCGGGAGTTGGAGAAAGTTCTATGAGTGATGGTCTGGCACCTCTCCTCCCTCGTCCGAGGACCTCACGAATAGGATCTTTCTCCAACTCCCGCCATTTGTCCTCGGTTGCTTTTTACTGCATGAATAAAGATTGTCCAGCACGAAGCAGGAGAGGATTGCAACATTTTGTAAACGTTTTTGAGATATATGAGATAGGTCCTAAGATTTTAGATAGACTTAAGGATGAGGGTCTTATTTCAGATGCAGCCGACCTTTTCACTCTTGAAGTTGCTGATCTATCTGGGCTTGAACGTTTCGGAGTAAAGTCAGCCGAAAATATTATCAACTCTATAAATTCTCATAAGAAAGTCTTACTATGGAGATTTCTATATGCGTTAGGGATAATTCACATAGGCGAGCAAACTGCACAGGATATAGCAAATCAATTTGGCTCACTTACTAAAATAATGAAGGCAAGTAAAGACGACATAAATAGAATAGAGAATATAGGTCCAGTTGTGACGGAGAGTATCTATGAATATTTTAAAAATAAAGAAAATTTAATTTTTATCGATAAGCTTTTTTCTTCAGGTGTTGTTATAGACAATACTTCTGTAAAAAAAGGATTAAAACTTAAAGATAAAGTATTTGTCCTAACGGGGATATTATCATCTCTATCTAGGGATGATGCAAAGAAAAAGATAATAACAGAGGGTGGAAGAGTCTCAACTTCTGTCTCAATTAAGACGGATTATGTTTTAGTGGGGGACGAGCCAGGAAGTAAATACTCTGAGGCGCAGAAATTAGGTATAAAAATACTAAATGAGAAAGAATTTCTAAAAATGTTTTAAATATGTTATTCTAGGTATTATGAAGTTAGAAGATATTAAAAAGTTAGCAGATTTAGCTCGTATTGATATGAGTGATGAAGAGATGGAAGGTATGGCCAAAGATTTTGACCCTATTTTGGCATATGTGGGGCAAGTTCAAGAATTGTCAAAGCTAGGTATAGAAGACACCATTCATTCTCCCGAAAATTATAAATTACAGAATATAATGCGTGAGGATATAGCTACAAATACTAGAGGTGAATATACAGATGATATTATGAAGAATGCACCAGATACAGAGAATGGATTTATAAAAGTTAAACAAATACTATGATTGATTTAAGAAACCTTACAATAGAAAAAGCGCACGAACATTTCAAGAGTGGCGACTTTACTGTCACTGACTTAGTGAATGAGTATTTAAAAGTGATAAAAGAAAAGAATGGAGATATAAACGCTTACTTAGAAGTCTATAATGATGTATTAGATCAGGCAAGAGTAGCAGAGGGAATGTTTAAGAATGGCACTGCCACTTTAATGACAGGTATACCTCTTGCTTTAAAAGATAATATGCTTTATAAGGGTCACATAGCCAGTGCATCTTCTAAAATTCTTGAAAATTATGTAGCTACGTATGATTCCTTTATTGTTAAACAATTAAAAACTCAGGGTGTAGTTTTTCTTGGTAGAACAAATATGGACGAATTCGCTATGGGCTCATCGACAGAGACGAGTGCGTATGGTAATACTAAAAATCCGATAGATACAAGTAGAGTTCCAGGTGGTTCTTCAGGTGGTTCTGTAGCAGCACTGGCTATGGATGGAGCATTAGTTTCACTTGGAAGTGATACTGGTGGATCAATACGCCAGCCGGCTGCTTTTTGTGGTCTTGTAGGGTTAAAGCCTACTTACGGAGCAGTTTCTCGATTCGGTATTATATCTATGGGAAGTTCTCTCGATCAGGTTGGAACTTTCGGAAAAACAGTAGAAGATGCAGAGACTCTTTTCAATGCTATAAATGGTTATGATGAGAAAGATAGTACTTCAGTAAAGAAGGAAGAAAGAATACAACCATTACCATTAAAGAAGAAGATCGGTGTACCTAGGTCATTTCTATCTGGTGATGGTATAGAAAGTGATATCCTTAAGAACTTTGAAGAGAATTGTAAAAGATTAGAAAAAGCTGGCTATGAGATAGTAGATATATCTCTACCTCTTATCAAGTATTCTTTGGCTGTTTATTATATTATTTCTCCTGCAGAAGTATCGAGTAACTTAGCTCGTTATGATGGTATTCGATATGGACTACATGAAGGAGCAGATAAACTTTACGAAGTATATACAAAGAGTCGTGGAAAAGGATTTGGTAAAGAGGTTCGTCGTCGTATTCTGCTAGGCACTTACATTCTTTCTCATGGTTATTATGATGCTTATTACAATACGGCAATTAAAGTTCGTCATGCAATCAAAGAAGAATTAAAAAATGCTTTTAAAGAAGTAGACGCTATAATAACTCCGACTTCTCCTTTTATGCCATTCAAATTCGGTGAGAAACTTTCTGATCCTGTTGGTATGTATTTATCTGATTTATTCTCAGTCCCCGCAAATATCGCAGATATACCAGCTATATCAATACCATCAGGCAAGAATAGTGAAGGACTACCATTTGGGCTACATATTATGGCTCCTCTTTTCCGTGAAGATATTCTATTTACTATTGGGAAAGATTTTGAAAAATTGGTATAATAAAAATACATGCAACCAGTAAATGGAGTACAAACCATAGTTGATAAACCTCTATTTGATCCAACCTATTTAAATATAGAGTATATTTTTGATAAGATTGCGAATTCTATCCAGCCTATACTGTCTTCTCTAGCCAATCCAAATACTTGGAATACCATAGGCATAATTTCAGCCTCTATTACAATTATTCTTCTTTTTATAATTATTTTTTCTCTTGTCCGTTTATATGAAATTCAGGTTTTTGATAAGGATGAAATAGAGCATGAGATTAATCATGCATTAGCTAAATTGAAAGAAAGAGACAGAGAGTTAAACCCTCGATGGAAGTACATTTTAACATTATTGGAAAGTCCCAATGAATCTGATTGGAGGGTCGCGATAATAGAATCAGATACTTTACTCGAAGAAGCCTTTAGAGAGAGAGGCTTAGTAGGAAATACAATGTCTGAACTTCTTGAAGAAGCTAAGATGAATGGTTATTCAAGTATCCAAAATGCTTGGGATGCACACCTTGTCCGTAATAAGATAGCACACGAAGGGTTGAATTATCCTATAACTCAAGTAGAAGGAAGACGTGTGATTAAATTATATCAAAATGTTTTTGAAGACTTACAGGTAATTTAAAAAAGAGTAGCTATTGCTACTCTTTTTTATTTGCGCGGTCGACCGGACTTGAACCGGCAACCTCTCACGTGACAGGCGAGTGCTCTAACCAGTTGAGCTACGACCGCAAATTTTACTAAACTATAACTTTTGTAAACTAAACAATATAACTTTGCCAAGGCGAGTGCTCACTATATTCTAATTGAGTTGAGCTACGACCGCATTTTTATTAAAACTGTAACCGCAAATACCTAACTAACATAACATAAAATAGAAAATAATTCTATCTTACTTGTGTCGGTGGGAAGACTTGAACTTCCTACCTCGGGCTTATGAGTCCCGCGCTCTAACCAGATGAGCTACACCGACATTTTCAGCTTGGGACATAGTTTGGGGCCTGTCACATGCCTACTTGTTGCGGGAGGTCGAATCGAACGACCGTCTTAAGGTTATGAGCCTTACGAGATACCATTTCTCTATCCCGCTATATATTTACTATAACTAATCTCTTTAACTTCCGTAACCTTAAGGTTATGAGAGCTTTTTCCTTTTGCGAGATACCATTTCTCTATCCCGCTATATTTATTAAATTTAATAGAAGAAACTATTCATCTAATATTTGCTTATAATAACCTGAAAACATAAAATTTGCAATGATTGAAAATATGCTTAATTTATTGTATTCTTAATGGAGTTTCGTTTAGCCCTAAAACACAGTAGTGTTCGGGCGAACAATTTTTACTAAAATTGTTTTAGCCGTCATAGCTTAGTGGCAAAGCACTCCCTTGGTAAGGGAGAGAGCGTGAGTCCGATTCTCACTGACGGCTCAAAAGACACCTGAGTGTCTTTGTCGTGAGAATCGGAAAGCTTTTCGATGTATATAAGAAGTTAATATTTCGAATATACCGAAAAGATGTACTGCTCCTGTAAGGAGAGATTCTCACTGACGGCTCCATACTTTAAGAGATTTCTATTTCACTATTTAACGTTATATTTTTTACTAAAGTTAGCATATCTTCTTTTTTTATCGCAAGGCAACCTTTAGTATATTCCATATTTTCTTTTGCTATATGTATGAATATTGCACTACCTTTACCTTTCAGGATAGGTTCGTCATTGCAACCTAAAACAATAATTATGTCATACATATCGTCATCTCTCCATAGGTTTTCATAGCTTCCTTCAAATGGTAATTTAATAAAAGTGTTGTATTCTTCTTTTTTTATATCATCACACCATGCATCATCAGGGGATAGTGGTATGCATTCTATCTGTGCTTCCAGGTTTGGTATTTTGTCTTTTCGATAATATATTTTTCTTATAGGGAAAGTTCCAATTGGAGTTTTCCAGTCTCCTTCAATTTTATCATCAGTAATTCCATCTCTTCCAAATACACAAAAAAAAGAGACACCATCTACTGATAGTAATCTCTCTTTAAATTTTAAACGAATGGTTTCCATATAGAGCTATTCTAGCTTACCTAGAGCTGAATGCCAATATATCGCCAAAACGGGCGCTTTTTTCTTTAATCCGGCTTTATCCAAGCCAGAATAGTGTAGTGGATGTTCTCCTGGCATACCAAGTGAACTACGATTTGAGATGGCTTGCTGCTCACCGATATAAATACCCAAGTGTTTGTGGTCTGCTCCATTTTGATGGACAGAGCCCCAGACAACTATTGATCCTATCTTAGGTGTTTTTATTTGATGCCAGCCGGCATTTGTCATTGAGAACAATGTCCCTTCTACAGTAAAGTGAGGTCTATCTATTAATCCATGTAATAACAACATTGAGGATATATAGTAAGCACAAGATAGATCACCATCTTTTAGGACATCGCTACCATCTTTATCGAGATAGCTTCGAAAGAGCTGTGAACCTATTGAATTTCTGAAACTCAATAGGAAATTTTCTAACTTCATATATTTAGAATTATTTTGTTCAAAATTTACCATTTTGTACCTATTATGTCAAAATGAAGCATACGTGATATTATGATTAAGGATTTGCCATCTTAGCTCAGTTGGTAGAGCGACCCCTTCGTAAGGGGTAGGTCCGCAGTTCGATTCTGCGAGATGGCTCATTAGGTTTTATTAATTTATAAATATTATGAAAAAAGTCACAAATAATGTTTCAAAAGTTTTTGAGGGAGATAGGGCTATCACTGACTTTCTTACTCCTGGGTCATTAGGAATGACTCCTTTAGTAGAACTTCCTCCGTCTATAAATAAATTTTCTAAAGATGGTGTGAGGATTTTTGTGAAGCTTATGCAGTTCGTTCCTTTAGGGAATATAAAGTCCATGCCCTCATGGCAAATGCTTTCTGGTATGAGTAAAGAAGAATTGAAGTCTACTAAACATTTAGTTGAATATTCTTCAGGGAATACAGTTCTTTCTCTAGCTATTCTTTCTCGACATTTTGGAATTCCAAATCTTCATGCCATCATCACCCCAGATGTACCTGAACACAAGAAGCGTCTTTTAAAGTTAGTAGGTGCTGACCTCTTGATATCTCACGGTCCACGTAGTCCTGATGTCCATAGCAATAAAGGAGGAGTCTATGAAGCGAAGCAACTAGGTCTTAAGAAAGGATGGCATAATTTAAATCAATATATCAATCCTGGAAATATAGGTGCAGGTGAAGAATATGTAGCTAAAGAACTCTGGTCTCAACTGGGGAGTAGACTGTCTATCTTTGCGGCGACCATTGGTACTGCTGGGACTATATATGGAGCAGGTACTTATCTCAAGTCTAAGAATAAAGATATATATGTGGCTGGTTCTTCAATCAAAAAAGGTTCTTCTATTCCGGGTCCTCGTGTAGACGAAGCTATCCTCAAGCTCGGTATTCCTTGGTATGATGTTGTCGATCAAGTCATACCTATAGACGCAGTGTCTGCCTACGAGAGAAGTCTAGCCCTTATAAGACTTGGTCTTTTTGTTGGACCTTCTACTGGTATGCAGCTGGCGATGATAGAAAAGATGGTTAAAGAGATGAAGGTGAAGAAGACTTTGAATAAATATCGGAATAAAGATAAAGAAGTAGTCATAGCTTTTGTTGCTTGTGATATGATGCATCCATACATAGATGATTACTTTTCTATTCTTCCAAAAAAATATTTTAAAGATGAACATAATTTAGAAAATAATAAATAAATATTTTGATATAATAAAA
>CAIJLF010000143.1 GCA_903821415.1 uncultured bacterium
TCTAAAATATCAAAATATAATTCTTTCTTGTCTTCATTTTTATCACTTCTACTTCTTGATTCAAGCACTACTCCTGCTCTCTCTGCGAGTAATTTAAGTGCCCCCATAAAGTCAGCCCCTTCAAACTTCTCAACAAAAGAAAATATATCACCCTTCTCTCCACAACCAAAACAATAATAAGTCCCCCTATCAGAAGATATGAAAAATGACGGTGTCTTCTCATTATGAAATGGACACTTCGCTTTAAAATTCTTTCCTGATTGCTCTACTTGAATATAGGAAGAAATAACATCAACAATGGAAAGCCTTTCTTTGATTTTCTCTACGGATGATGACATATTTAAATATACTTCTATTATAGCACTACAAGTCCTGAGACGATGTTCAGGACTTGTAAATATAAGATTATATTGTGCTAATTTCTTCGTTAACTTCTTCCTTCTCTTTACTTGGGCGTATTACACCGAAACCTGTACCAGCTGGTATAAGATTACCGATAATAACATTTTCTTTTAGACCACGTAGATTGTCTACTCCTCCACGAACTGCATTGTTGATAAGAACGCGGTTTGTATTCTGGAACGAAGCAGCTGATAACCAACTCTTAGTAGTAAGTGAGACTTCAGTAATACCTAAGACGATAGTTCCTGCTTCTGCCTTCTTGCCACCTTCTTCTTTCTCAACTCTTAAGTTCTCTTCTATCAATTCAATATTTTCTACTATTTCTCCTGGAGAGAATGTTGTATCACCTGCATCCTTGATCTTCTTTCTTGAGAACATCTGACGAATAATTATTTCGATATGTTTTCTTGAGATTGAAGCACTCTGCAGGTCATAAACTTTATTGATTTCATCTACAATATATTCTTCTGCCATTTCCTTACCTCCGAATTTAACTATTTCATTGATATCAGCAGACCCATCTGTAAGTAATTCCCCTTTCTTTATGTGTGAACCTACTTTAACTAATGGCTGACGACGGAATGCAACTGTATACTCCATCTCATTCTTCTTGCCATCAGCTTTAGAATCGGAAAGAATTTTAATAGTCTTTTCTTTTCCATTGTCTGTTATCTCAAGAACCTCACCTTCTGTCTGAGAAATAATAGCTGGATTCTTAGGGATACGTCTTTCAAAGATTTCTTCAACACGAGGAAGACCTGTAGTGATATCGACAGTAGCAACTCCACCAGCATGGAAAGTTCGAAGTGTAAGCTGAGTTCCTGGTTCACCGATAGCTTGAGCTGCGATAATACCGACTGCTTGACCTAGCTCTACCATACAGTTACGTCCCAAATCTAAACCGTAACAAATACGACAAATACCATGAGTAGTCTCACATGAAAGCGGAGTACGAACCAAAGCTTCTTTGATACCCATCTTCTCAATTGCACGTCCGTCCTCTTTCATTATAAGTGAGCCCTTTTTATAAACGACTGTTCCTTCAGCATTTTTTATATCAGCAAGTAATACACGCCCTAGGATATACTTTGCAAAAACATTTTCAACTGCAACAATTTTCTTACCATTCTTTGTTCCACAGTCTTCTTCTGTAACTACTACATCCTGAGCAACGTCAACTAGACGACGTGTTAGATATCCAGCCTTAGCAGTATTGAGCGCTGTGTCGGCTGCACCTTTACGAGAACCGTGAGTAGTAATAAAGTATTCAAGTGGAGAAAGACCTTCGATATATGATGGAATAATCGGGAAGTCGAGAGTCGCACCTGAAGTATTTACAATCAATCCTTTCATACCACACATCTGAATTAGAGAACCCATACTTCCGCGAGCTCCTGAAGTAATAAGATCATATGTTGAACCTTTTGGATCAAGAGTAGCTGGAATTATTTTCTCAATTTCTTTCTTAGCGTGTTCCCATATTTCTATAACTTTCTGATATTGTTCATCTTCTGAGAGAAGGCCGTCTGCAAACTGACCACGAACGACTTCTTCTTCTTTTCTAAATTTGGCAACAATATCTTTCTTACCTTCTGGAACTTTAAGATTGTCTATACCCCAAGTAACACCTGAGTAAGTAGCATACTGATATCCAAAATCTTTAATCTTGTCTAGGAATTTTGGAGTAGCATCTATACCATAATGAACGATAAGTTCATCTACAAGTAGAGACATACGCTTAATAGTTATCTCTTCATTTAGATAAGGAAAATCATCTGGGAAAATAGTATTGAAGAATAATCTTCCAACTGTTGTTTCAAATGGCTTACTTTCAAATCTAGAATATCTCTGCTTGTCTGTACCTAGAACTTTAATCTTGGCACGGAAAGTAATAACGCCTAAATCAAAAGCTGTAATAGCTTGGTTTGGACTAGCAAAAGCCATTCCTTCTCCACGCTCATCATCAACTGACTTTGTCATCCAGTAACAACCAAGTACGATATCCATCTTTGGCATAACGATAGGAGAACCATCTTGAGGCTTTAACAAGTTTTTATTGGAAGCCATATACTCGCGAGCTTCCATCTGAGCCATTTCTCCAAGTGGAACATAGACGGCCATCTGGTCACCGTCGAAGTCAGCGTTGAATCCAGCACAAACAAGTGGGTGTACTTGGATAGCATGACCTTCGATAAGTATAGGATTGAAAGCTTGAATGCCTAGTCTGTGAAGAGTAGGAGCACGGTTTAACAATACATACTTTCCTCTGATAACTTCTTCTAAAATTGCCCAAACTTCTGGAACTCCTTCTTCTATAAGACGGTTCGCACCACGGATATTGAAAGCGAGCTCCGTCTCAAGAATTTTAGATATAACGAATGGACGGAAAAGCTCAAGAGCCATATGCTTAGGTAGACCACATTGATTGAGTTTCAACTGAGGACCAACGACGATAACTGAACGTCCTGAATAGTCTACACGTTTACCAAGAAGATTCTGACGGAATAAACCTTGCTTTGATTTTAGATTATCTGAGAGTGACTTAAGTGCACGCTTCTGAGAAGCAGAAACAGCTTGAGAATCATTCTGCTTGGCTATTGAATTATCAATAAGAGCATCAACAGCTTCCTGAAGAATACGCTTTTCATTTCTCAAGATAACATCTGGAGCTCCTATTTCCTTTAACTTCTTTAGACGGTTGTTTCTGTTTATAACGCGGCGATATAGATCGTTTAAGTCTGAAGTTGCATGGCGTCCACCATCAAGGGCAACCATAGGCCTGAGTGCTGGAGGAATGACTGGGATAACAGTTAGGAACATCCATTCAGGTCTGATACCTGAATGCAACATAGAACGGATAAGAGACATTCTCTTCTCAAGCTTTTCTTTATCTATACTTGAAGCCTTTGGAATCATAGCTAGAGTCTCAGCCTTAATCTTCTCCAAATCTAGATTCTTAAAAATCGTGAATATAGCTTCAGCTCCGATACTTGCCTCAAAACAACTTCCGTATTTAAGTCCAAAGTGATGATATGCTATTTCATTCAAAACTTTACCTGTAACAATTTCTGAAATTTCACGTTTTGTATTCAATAGAAGCTCCTTTAGCTTTTCTTTTTCTTCATCATTATTTGCACTTTTTATTTTTGATTTGAATTCACTTTCTAAATTCTTTGTAATAGTTTCTTTTTCTTCAGCAGAAACATTTATGATGATGTATCCTGCAAAATAAATAACCTTCTCTAAGTCTGATACTGAAATATTTAAGAGTGTAGACATTCTCGAAGGCACTCCACGTAGGAACCAGATATGCGAGACTGGAGACGCTAGCTCAATGTGGCCCATGCGGTCACGACGAACTATAGAGCGAGTAACTTCAACTCCACACTTCTCACAAATTATATCCTTATAACGAATTCTTCTGTATTTTCCACAGTAACATTCGTAATCTTTTTCTGGTCCAAATATTCTCTCATCGAAGAGACCGGAGCGCTCTGAGCGACCAGTACGGTAATTTATTGTTTCTGGCTTTGTAACTTCACCATAAGACCATTCTTTTATACGATCTGGAGAAGCTAGCTTTAATGTTATTGAGTCGAAATCTGTTGTATCAATTATTTTCA
>CAIJLF010000144.1 GCA_903821415.1 uncultured bacterium
TGATGTATGGGGCCGGGGCATCATTGTCACAGCGTTTCGTATAAGCGGATACCACAGTGGTCGCAGTATCTAATTCGAGGCCATGTCCTTTGACGATTTCGTCAATCTCTAATCGAAATTTATAGTTTGTAAGTGCCTCGAACCCGACTAACAGTACGTTTGTCATATATTAGTGTGTTCTTTCCTGAGTATTTTTATACACCCATGAGACTCTTTTGTCAAGGAAGATTAAGGTAAGTACCCACACCCTCCCCAATCTCCATATTTATCAACCTTAAATAGACATGAACTTTTGGAACCAGTTCCTGGGATTATTCCACTTAAGAGATAGGAGTACAGAGGCTAGTATGGAGGTAGTTTCTGCACCTCTTTGAGTTTTAGATCCAAAAGAGATTTTTCTTTTAATAATTAAATGTCTTAAAGCTCTTTCAGCTTTGTTGTTATCTATGGGTATACCTGGATATTTGTAAAAAGTGAAGTACTTTTCTTTGTTTTTAAATAGAGAGGTTTTAATTTTAGAGAGAGGAGTGGGATCTAAATAATGACTCCTTACTATCTTATCAAAAGTTTCCTTAAACTTCTTCTTTAAATATGGTGATATTTCTTCTTTAATCTTTCTCATTCTTTTGTAGAGAGAGGAAAATTGTTCATATGTATTTAGTATTCTTTTTTTGTTTACTTCTTTAAACTCAGCACTTTCTGCTAAATCTCTAAGTTTTCTATTGGGGTGAGCCCAGCATAGTTCATGTTCTTCAAATGGATTCTTGTAAGCTCCATAATCATCTGTTATGGCTACTTTAGCTATACCTATTTCGGATATATTTCCCTTACCCCTGCTTCTACCCAGAAGAAACACTGTATCATTATTATCTGTCCCTGTAGCTACCCAGGCGTACATACCATGTTCTTCTTTCTGTACCTCCCAGCTAGTTTCATCATAATGGGTGGCTTTTTGAGAGATAACGGAGTCTTTTAGAGCTTGATATTCTGGCCTTAATTTTATGGCTTGTGTGCATAATATATTACCTATCTCTCCTTTTGATATTTCAAACTTAAATATGTCTTCTAGGTGTTCACCTATCTGTTCATGAGACATTCTGCTTACGATTGATAGTACGCAAATGTATTTTTTAATATTTTCTCCTAATATTGTGACTTTCGAGGGTATGGTATATCCGCTAGACTGTAGCCTGCAGTTAGAGCAGTATCCTGTTTCTACTTCATGTTTAGTCACCACCTTCTCTATGGGTAAGGGTATATCTTCTTCATAAAATATCTTTATCCTTCTATTTATCAAAACTCCACAACAGTGAGCACACACTTTAATAGGATGTGGTTCTGTTTTGGTGATATTTGTAGGTATGGGTCTTTGATATGAATATGAGTCCCTTTCTTTTTTTTCCTTCTTTTCTACTATACGATTAAATACTGACTTTTTACCAAATAATTTGATGCTCACTTGTTCTAATTGAAACGAGATTGTTTCTATCCTTTTGCATTGATCTTTATTCACTTCCTCTAATTCCTTTATTCTCTGTTTTAAATCTCTGTTTTCTGTCTCTAATATGGATATTCTCTCACGAGCTTTGGCGTAAAGCGTTCTTAGATTTCTAAGTTCTACTAATCTTTCATCTATTTGTGATTTTGATAGTTCTCTCATAATCATTTATTACGAGGGAACTGCCTATTTACTTTCCATCAATAGTGTGGGGGAGGGTGTGGGTACTTACTCGCGCGGGCATTGACTTCTCTGTGCTTTTCATGGATAATCATTATCTGTTTATGACAAACACAAGGGAAAGGCTAAGAGAGTACTGGGACCTCGTCATTTTGAAGAGGATACCTCCGCATGCCCATTTTCACAAAGTAGAAGAGGAATTAAAAGAACATTATTCACTCCTCATATGGTCATGGAAGAGATTTTTGCTACCCCTTATTATTCTTTATATAGTTTTAGGCATCGTCTTTAAAATAAATATTTTAGCTCCACTATTTATCTCTTTGCTCGCGCTTTTTTATAGTAA
>CAIJLF010000145.1 GCA_903821415.1 uncultured bacterium
AATTAATTATTCTTTTTCTTGAATATATTTAAAAAGAAAAAAACAAATAAAGTACCCCTACTTGATAAATTGAAAAGTATAGCCAAGGTGAATAATACTATCGCTAGTTTTATACTTACGAATGATACAGCGATTGCTAGGAAGGCAGAGATGACAGGGAAGAGTATGTGCATCTTTGCGTGGTCGTTTTCTTCTTTTGTAAATGGAGCATTTTCTATTGTGTGAGATTTTATTGCATAGTTCCTCATTGCAAATAAAGAAAATCCGATAAGTATAATATTTATAGCAAAAAATATTGTTGATGTTCGAGCAGAGATATATGTTCCTAGGAAGTGTGAAGAGAAGGGTACAAGTCCGACAAGGAAGAAGAATACTCCATTTAGATTTGCGAATTTTGTATCTATATTTTTAGCTAAGACGGATGCTATAAAGTGGTGACTTCTCCAGTATGTGAATATAAGTGAGAAGCTAAGCAAGTAACTTAGGAAGAGTGGGTACATATTGATAAGAGAGTGGACTAGAACTCCATTGGTGACAACTCCAGTAAACTCAGGAACTCGTATCTCGAAAACTAAAATCGTCATGACGATAGCAAATATACTATCGGCTAGTTGGTCTAATCTAAATTGTTTCATCATGAATAGATTATATCATAAATTATTTAACCTGTGGATAAAGTATTGATATTAATAAAAAATTACTAATTAAAAATTAAGAATGGGGGGTACTAATTGATAGTCATTAATAGAAAAAAAGTGGGGGGGTTGTAATTAAAAACTACCGATTATTGATTGAAAATTATCTAGAGAGGAAGAGGGAGGGTCACGATTCGTGTAACGGTCATGAATGAAAGAATAATATAACATTGAAGATCAGAATTTGAAATATTAGAAAATATGGGGTTAGTGATTAGTAATTATAGACGTTAAGGTTATATTTTTTGAAATTAGTAATTAGTAATTGTAATTAATAATTACTAATTTATTAACCTTTAGTATACTTTCTTAACATTGTTTATTAATGTTTAGTATAGTATACTAATTATATGGATGATAAATTAATTTCAATCAAGGATGCAGCCGAGTTGCTGTCAGTCACTAAGCTAACCCTCAGGAACTGGGATAGAGATGGTAAGTTAGTAGCACTCAGGCATCCTATCAACAACTATCGAGTCTACAAGAAATCAGACATCGATAACCTAATCAACAAAATAAAGTCAGGAGAGAAGCCAGAAAGGCCACCCAGAAAGCCTAAATTAAAAGCCCGAACTCTTTCCGTAATTCACCTCAAAGACTAGTTATTTGTCAAAATAAAAAACCCATGGGATATACATATATTCTATGGGTTTTTTATTATTTAAAGTTTTACATATGATATAATTAAAGTATCAAAAAATAATTTTCATCTCACATCTAAATAGACAAATCACTTTCTTGTAAAGAGTGAATTCTAAATGGAAATCTCTATCGAGAATTATTTTTTAAATAAAATTTGTTAAAAGCAAATACAAAAATTAAAAGCGTGGTAAATCAGATCTTATTTTCAATGAGAGCTTTTTCTATTTCTAAGAAGACTTTACCATCTCAACGCAATCGCGTCAGAGAGGTAAAGATTTTTAATTTGGAGAGATTTAAATTCAAAAAACTCAGGAAAAGAAAAATTAGAGACAGTGTAGAAAGACAGATAATTGAAAAAATAGAAGTATCAAATAATATGAAAATAAATTTTAAAAACAAAATAGTCGGTAAATACACAAATATGGTTTTTGGATTTATTTTTGCATTTGCATTTTTCTTAAATTCAAATATTGCATCAGCTCTCGATACAACACCACCAACTGTCGATATGACTTACTCTATTAATCCGATGGGTGTGGGTTCGAGGACTATTAAAGCTTCTTATTCTGAAGCTATTCAAAGTGCTCCTACGATTAGTATTGATCAACCTGGAAGTACAGATATTTCAAATGCGAGTATGACAAATAATGCTGGTTCTATTTGGACATCTAGATCTGTTAATGAATATTATTTGCAATCAGTTGCTTATGGCAACGGTTTATTTGTGGCAGTTGGGAGTAGTGCTGGGCATGTTGCTACTTCTCCAGATGGAATAACTTGGACAACCAGAACTCCATCTTTGGCTGCTAATTGGCAATCAGTTGCTTATGGTAATGGTCTTTTTGTGGCTGTTTCATATGGAGGAAATGTTATGACATCTCCAGACGGAATCACTTGGATAACAAGAACAGCTTCTGAGACAAATCAGTGGGTCTCTATAGTTTATGCAAATAATATTTTCGTTGCGGTCGCTACTAGTGGTACAAATAGAGTTATGACATCTCCCGATGGTATTACTTGGACAGCTCGAGCTGCGGCAGAGGCTAATGTCTGGAATACCGTCACATATGGTAATGGATTATTTGTTGCTGGTGGTGGAATTTTTTCGACTCATCACATTATGACCTCTCCTGATGGTATTACTTGGACAGCTCGGACAGCTGCCACGGCGAATACAATTTCTGGAATTGCATATGGCAATGGAATTTTTACTGCTACTAATCAAACTAATCAATCTATGACTTCCCCCGATGGTATAAATTGGACCAGTCAAACTATGCCCTCTGGTTCTGCTTGGTATGGTATTACTTACGGTAGTGGTATGTTTGTTACAGTTGCTGTTTCTGGAACAAATAGAATGGCAACTTCTCTAGATGGAATTACTTGGATAGTACAGAATTCCTCTACTAGTCTTACTTTAACTGGGATAACTTTTGGCAATGGTCTTTTTGTAGCTGTAGGTACTGGTGGTTATAGCATTCTAACATCTCCTGGTTTTACTTATTCATATAATTATAATGTTAACCAAGCCAATGGTGGAACATATGTTGATGGTACAGCAACAGTTTCTTTATCTTCAGTTTTAGACTTAGCTGGGAATGCATCATCGGCTCCAACTCATAATACTTTCACCATTGATACAGTAGCTCCAACAGTAGCTCTCTCATATAGTGCTAGTCCTGCTGGAGTTGGAACGGAAACAATTACAGCAGTATATTCAAAACCAATTTCAACGGTTCCGACAATAAGTATCAATCAGCCAGGAAGTACAGATATTTCAAATGCAACGATGACTCCACCCGGAAGTGTTTGGACCACTCGAACAGTACCACAAGCTAATAGTTGGACTTCTGTCGCTTATGGTAATGGTTTATTTGTGGCCGTATCTACTAATGGCACAAATACAGTCATGACTTCTCCTGACGGTATTACTTGGACTTCTAGGACGGCTCCAGCGTCTTCAACTTGGTATTCTGTTACATATGGGAATGGACTTTTTGTGGCTGTGTCACAAGTTGGGACAAACAGAGTTATGACTTCGCCTGATGGTATTACATGGACAGCAAGAACTGCTGCTCAAGTTAATTCTTGGATTTCAGTTACTTATGGTAATGGTTTATTTGTGGCCGTATCTACTAATGGAACAAATCAAGTTATGACTTCGCCTGATGGTATTACATGGACAGCAAGAACTGCTGCTCAAGTTAATTCTTGGATTTCAGTTACTTATGGTAATGGTTTATTTGTGGCCGTATCTACTAATGGCACAAATACAGTCATGACTTCTCCTGATGGTATTACTTGGACAGCAAGGACTATTGCTTCTACTCAGACCATGTCTGTAACTTTTGGTAATGGGATTTTTATGGCGGCAAGTCTTTATAATCAAATGTTTACATCAGTAGACGGAATTTTATGGAGTGCCTTACCGACACCACCTTTGAGTTATTTTGATTCTATTTCTTATGGTAATGGTGTTTTCGTGGCTGTTGGATACCAGAGCACTGGCAAATTAGCCTACTCAATTGATAATGGTGTCACTTGGACCACTCTTACTTCAATGGACGCAAGCGCGTGGAGGTCTGTCACATATGCAAATGGTTTATTTGTAGTAGTCGGTGATGCTGGGGCAGTTATGACTTCACCTGGTGTCGGATATACTTATGATTATATAGTCAATAAAGCAAACGGAGGTTCTTATGTTGATGGGACTGCTACAGTTAGCTTATCTTCCGTTACAGATATACCTGGCAATACAGCAGCCGCTCCGACTAATACAACATTTAGTATTGATACGACTGGTCCGACGGTAGCACTGACATATAGTGCAAGTCCTGCAAAAGCTGGAACAAATACTATTACAGCGACATATTCAGAAGCAATAGTTGGTACTCCGACAATTAGTATCAATCAGCCTGGAACGACAGATATAACGAATGTTTCAATGTCAGGAAGTGGAAAAACTTGGACTTATTCATATACAGTGAACACAGCAAACGGAACTACATACGTAGACGGAGGAGCGATAGTTAGTTTGTCGATAGTGAACAATGCTACAGGGCACTCTTCTTTACCACCGACAAATACAAATTTTATTATTGATACTACAGCTCCAACTTTAACTTACACTTATAGCACTAATCCTATTAAAGCAGGACTCACAGAGACTATAACCGCTTCATATTCAGAAGCTATAATAGGGACACCAACTATTAGTATTGACCAGCCAGGAACGACAGATATTTCAAATGCAACATTAACTAATACAGGGGCATCAATTTGGACAGGTTGGACTGCTACTTCTGGTATTTGGAGTTCGATAGCTTATGGAAATGGTTTGTTTGTGGCAGTTACTGGTACTGCTACTACTTATAGAGTCATGACTTCTCCCGATGGGATTACTTGGACTGGCAGATCAGCTGCTCAGGCTAATAGTTGGACCTCTGTCGCTTATGGTAATGGACTTTTTGTAGCTGTATCTTCAGATGGAACAAATCAAGTTATGACTTCTCCTGATGGTATAAATTGGACAGCTAGGGTTGCAGCTGCAGCTAATCAGTGGCAAGGCATTTCATATTTAAATGGTCAATTCGTGGCAGTCTCTAATACTGGAACTAATAGAATAATGACTTCATCCAATGGAATTACTTGGGTACTACAGACTTCACCAGATCAAGGTTATTGGGTTTCAGTTGCTTATGGCAATAGTACTTATGTAGCAGTAGCAACATTTGGAACAAATAGAGTCTATACATCTACAAATGGGACAGCTTGGGTTGGTAGAACTGCAATACAAGCAAATACTTGGAGATCTGTAACATATGGTAATGGTTTGTTCGTAGCCGTATCTTCTGATGGTACAAATAGAGTTATGACTTCTCCTGATGGTACTACTTGGACAGCTAGGTCAGCTGCTCAGGCAAATTCTTGGCAAGCTGTAACTTACGCAAATGGTCTTTTTGTCGCAGTTTCAAATGATGGGACAAATAGAGTTATGACATCAGCAGATGGTATAACTTGGACAGTTCAAACGGCTGCATCAGCTAGTACTTGGGCTTCGATAACTTATGGTAATGGTTTATTTGTAGCGGGAGGAGGAAGTAGTACTTTGATGACTTCTCCAGCATTTTCATATTCATATAATTATACAGTTAATCAAGCCAATGGAGGAACATATGTTGATGGGGCAGCAACAGTTAGTTTACCTTCTACTACAGACTTAGCGGGAAATACTTTGACTACTCCAACTACAAATACTTTTATAATTGATACGACTGGTCCAGCTACGGCACTTTCATATACGAAAAATCCTGCTGGTTTAGGAGTTAATATAATTACTGCTACATATAATGAACCGATATCAAGCTCTCCAACAATTAGTGTTAACCAACCAGGATCAACAGATGTATCAAATGCATCAATGATTCCACCTGCTAATACTTGGACAGCTAGAACTATTACATCTGCAAATCAATGGAGGTCTATAACTTATGGTAATAATATTTTTGTTGCAGTTTCTGGTAGTGGTACTAATCGAGTTATGACTTCCCCCGATGGTATTACTTGGACAGAAAGGAGTGCTGCACAAGCAAATACTTGGAACTCTATAACTTATGGTAATGGACTTTTTGTGGCTGTATCTTCAGATGGAACAAACCGAGTCATGACTTCACCAGACGGTATTACTTGGATATCTCGAAACGCTGCTATTGTTAGTACCTGGCAGTCTGTTGCATATGGAGGAGGTGTGTTTGTTGCAGTTGCTAGCAATAGTGTTATGACTTCTCCAGACGGTATTAATTGGACGGCTCGTACAGCTTCTGTTGTATCAAATTGGACATCTGTTGCTTATGGTAATGGTCTTTTTGTTGCAGTTTCTTCTTATAGTACTAATGTTATGACTTCTCCAGATGGTATTACTTGGACAACTCGTATCGCCCCGTCTTCATCTTATTGGTATTCTATTGCTTATGGTAATGGAACATTCGTTGCTGTTGAAAATGGTAGTAACTGCGTTATGACTTCTCCAGATGGTATTACTTGGACAGCTCGTGCTGGTGCAGTTCCCGCTGGCTGGCAATCTGTCATTTATGGCGACGGAACATTTGTAATTGTCGGTAACAGTAATGTAGTAATGACTTCAATAAATAACGGTACAACTTGGACATCTCGTACTTCTCCAGCTTCAGTTAATTGGTCAGCTATTGCTTACGGTAAGGGAACATTCGTTGCAATTTCAAATGGAAGTACATCTGTTATAACTTCCCCTAGCCTTGGTTATAGTTATAGTTACACAGTCTCTCCCGCCAACGGTTCGACATATATAGATGGTACCACTGCTGTTTCTTTGTCCTCAGTTAACGACCTAGCTGGTAACGCTTCCCAAGCTCCAACAAATGCCACATTTGAAATCAACACCGCTCCACCAACAGTGGCAATGTCATATTCTAAAACACCAGCTGGTGTCGGAGCGATGACTATCACCGCTACATACAACAAGCCAGTTGTAAGTGCTCCAAATATTAGTATCAATCAGCCAGGAAGTACAGATATTTCAAATGTGGCAATGACTGGAAGTGGAGCTGTGTATACATATTCATATACAGTTAACATTGCCAATGGTAGTACATATATAGATGGGGTTACTACTGTTAGTTTGTCATCTGTATTAGACGCAGATGGTAATACAGCTGTTGCTCCTACCAACACAACTTTCACAATAGAGACAGTTCCTCCAACTGCAGTGATCACATACTCAATTAATCACGCAACCAAGACAGGGGATTCACAAGTTATCACCGCTACATTTAGTGAACCAATGGCAGATGCACCAATTCCTAAAATTGCTATCAGTGGAACAAATACAGTCGCCGCTACCAACATGACAAAAGTAGATACGACTCATTACACTTACACTCACACAGTCGCCGCCGGCAATGGTAATGCAAATGTTGCTCTATCTGTAGGTACCGATGTCGGAACCAATCCTCTTGTCGCGACTCCTACCTCTGGTGCTACATTTGCTATCGACAACATAATTCCAACTGGAACTATCACAGCTGTCTGTACTGTAGCTGGTAATGGTTGTACTGTCGCTGGAGGATTAGCAACTCCACAGCAAGTATATACACTTGCATCATTAGCAGGTACCGCCACTGATGAGACAACTCTAAGTCGAGTTGATCTATCTATAAAAGATACAAATACAAATAAATATTATAATGGCGTAACATTCACAAGCGATACAGAAGTCTTCCAGACAGCTACTGGTACATCAACATGGTCCTACAATGCTTTAGCTATTCCTCTAACCATTGATCACATCTATACAGTAAATGTTAAGCCATACGATGTAGCCTTGAATACAAATGGGGTCTCTGTTAACTTTAAATTCGTAAACTCTCCACCAACAGTTTCAAACGTTGTAGCATCACAAGCCTTAAGTGGAGATGTAGCAGTTAGTTACGATGTGACAGATATCGAATCAGCACAAACAACTAACTCTCTCTTCTTTAATTCAGGATTAACTTTAAGTGGTAGTATTACTGACTCGGTCACATCATTAACTGTATCTAATGGAACTCTTCTTTCAAACACAGGCACCATCATGATCGATGATGAGATCATTTCATATACAGGCAAGACAGGGAATACACTCTCAGGATTAACAAGAGGGTATTTAAGTACGACACCATTTGCTCACAATGGTAGTGCTGTATATATCTATGCAGCAACGGCCACAGGAACTGGTATTGGATTATCCAACAAAGGAACAGGTAAGAGTATCACATGGACAGCTCGTAATGATGCCAACGGTTTTGAATTTACAACTGGGGATGTAAAAGTCGTAGCGAATGATGGTTCAGCTGGATCAATGATTGGTTCAATGTCTTCACCAGTATTTAAATTTGATGCTAAAAAGCCAAGTGCGATCGTCACCTTCGATGCAGGAGTAGCCGGCTCTGCTAACAGTGGAACAGTCATTATCCCTCTCCCAACAGATATCTCAACTGTTGAATACAAGATATCAGATGATGCTCTAACTCAGACAAATCCTACCGATACAGGTTGGACAACTATCACACAAAGTACAACTATCCCTTGGAGTTTCGACTCTGATATCGAAGTTAAAACTTTGAAGTATCAGTGGAGAGACGTCTATGGCAACGTATCACCAGAGCAAACTATATCTACTCATGCACCAATACCATCTTCATCATTTATGGTACAAGATACTTCCAACATCACTGCCGTCTCTCCATACTATGATATGTATATCGGATGGCAATCAACTGATCAGACAAACTTTGCATCATACAAGTTAGAGTATGCAACTTCATCTGACAATACAACATATACAAGTTACCAAGATATTGTAGATAGCAGTCTATCAACTATTAGCTCTAACTATTACTTTCATCGTAATCTTAATTCCAATCTCTACTATCGGTATCGTCTTGGTGTCTTAGATACTAATGGCAACATATCAGTCCGTTCAAATTCTTCAACTACTACTAAACCAGATGGAGTTCAGAACTATGGTGAAGGTGGAGGAGGAAGTGTAGCTACAGCACCAAAGGTAGAGAACGTTGTCGTCACTCAAAATGAAGACAAGACTGTCTCTATATCATACAAGTTAACAGAT
This sequence comes from uncultured bacterium, assembly GCA_903821415.1. Taxonomy (GTDB): domain Bacteria; phylum Patescibacteriota; class Minisyncoccia; order Phycocordibacterales; family UBA9973; genus UBA8515. The sequence continues at coordinate 8,983 of CAIJLF010000145.1, forward strand.
TCTTCTCTTGCTAAAAAAGTTAGCCCATCATACGAAGGGTATCTCTTCTATAATATCGGTATCACAATACCCGCAGATGCACTCAATGGTAATTCACTTACATTATCTGACGCATCGAAATTAAAGTCTTCTGGATATATACTAGTCAACAATGAAGTGATCAAGTATACAGGAAAGAGTAGTAATACTCTCACGGGTATCACACGTTCTTCCTGGCCAGCCCTAAATTCTTCTGGAAGACTTACAAGAAGTAATGCCACATTTTTCACCGGTACACCAGTCTGGGTATTAGCAAATGGTACAACACCTATCTCTATTACCAATACAACTATTACAACTGGACAGAATGGAACTATCACTTGGAATACATATGATGAACCAACACTCGCTGGAAGCACATTTACGAATGTTGGAGTCAAAGTATTAGTGCATGACAATCAAGATGCTCTCTCAGGTCCGCTCTCATCACAGAATGATTATTCAAATGATGGAGTACTAAATAATCTTGATCTAACAGCTCCAGTTATTTCATTTGCTACGACTTCAAGTACGGCTCTAGAGTCTATCACTCCTGTCGTTCTAACTCTTAATCTTGCTCGTGCATACCCACTCGATACAACTGTCACATATACATTAGGAGGTACAGCAACTAGTGGAAGTGATTACACCTTATCAAATGGCACTGCTACAATTTTAGCCGGGCAGACATCAACAACTATTGAAATCCCAATCATTGATGACACTTTGAAAGAATTAGATGAGACGATCATCGTCACATTATCATCTCCTGTAAATGCAACACCAGGAGGGAACAATGTATATACATATACCATTATAGACAACGATAGTTCTTCAACAATTGAATTTACAAATACCAGTGGGGAAGGATCTCTCGGAGCGACACCAGTTAATATTCCAGTTTCTCTCTCTGCTATCTCTGGTGCTGATGTCACGGCTTCATATACCATATCAGGCACAGCGGTAAATGGAGTTGATTACAATCTTTCAAATGGAACAATCACTATTTTGAAAGGACAGACGACAGCGAATATTTCTCTACCAATTCTTAACGACAAACTAAAGAAGGCCGATACAAATGTTATCTTGACTCTCTCATTACCAACTAATGGGACTCTTGGAGCCAACACGACATATACCTATACAATTCTCAATGACAATAATTATCCAACTATAGGTTTTATAGGGACTTCAGGTACAGGACTAGAAAGTGCAACTCCTGTAAATATCCCTGTCAGTCTATCAACTACATATCCATCCGATGTGACAGTTGCATATACTATCTCAGGTACAGCAGTAAATGGTACAGACTATGATCTTAGTGATGGCATTGTTACGATCATAAAAGGAGAGACAACAGCAAACATTTCTCTACCTGTCTTAAATGACAAACTAAAGAAAGAAAACCGCAACGTCATCTTCACCCTCTCATCTCCAACAAATGCAACTCTCAATACGAACACCGTATATACATACACAATCTTCAACGAGAATTCTTTGCCAATGATTTCCTTCACAACGACAGAAGGTAGTGGTGCTCAGAGTGTCTCAGCTGTAAATATTCCAGTCTCAATACCTGAAACATATCAAGCTGACGTAACAGTTGAATACAAAGTTACAGGAGGTACAGCTATTAAAGATACAGACTATACACTCGCTGATGGAACTCTCACTATTAAAGCCGGAGATACAACTTCAAATATTTCTGCTACAATTCTCAACTCAATAATGGCTTCACCCTCTGAGACTTTCATTGTCACATTATCAAATCCAAGTAATGCAATTATTGTTTCGAATAATATATATACATATACTATTAATGATGATCATGCTTTCCCAACAATCGGATTCACAGTTCTCACTAGTGAAGCCAATGTTGATGGAGGTACAGCCAAGATACCAGTATCAATCACAACTGCCTCTTCAAGAGACATCACAATCGATTATGCAGTCACAGGAGGGACAGCACTCCCTGAAGTAGATTATTCATTATCGAATGGAACTCTATCAATCCTTGCAGGGTCTACAACTGGTGATATCGTCGTCGCTATCGCAGCAAGCAAAGTATATGGAGATACAAAGACTCTTATCGTTTCTTTATCCAATCCAAGTAATGCAACTCTAGGATCAAGCAATACTCATACTCTCTCAATCTTAAATAATAATATCGCTATCAGTAAAGTTGAAAGTGTTATCAAAGCAACTAGTGCTAGAATTACTTGGACAACAGCGGACTTTACTGATTCCAAAATAGAGTATGGAATAGTTCCTCCTCCTGGAGATGAAGTTAACATCCCTTACAACTTATCAAAATTAAATAGTACACAAGTTCTAGATCACAGTATGTATTTAGGAAACTTAACTCCATCTACGAAGTATTATTACAAGACAACATCTACCAATCTCTCTGGAGTTCTAACAGTAAATGAAGGAGACTTCACGACTACAGCAGGCCCTGTGATCAATACTGTCTCTTCTTCTGATGTTACAGACGTCGCTGCGACTATCACTTGGAATACTGATATACCAGCATCTTCATATGTAAGTTATACAACAGATCTAACTTCACTTACTAAAGAAAGATTTGGAACAGCTCCACTTGTCACAACTCATAGTGTTACTATCACAGGTCTCAAATCAAGTATCATGTATTACTATTCTGTAGATGGATCTGATGCAGATTCAAACACTAGTGAAGATACCAATGATGGAAATTATGATACATTCACGACTCTAGCTGATCATACACCACCAGAGATTTCTAATATCGGAACTCCTGTCATAACTGCTACTCAGGTAGCAATAGTCTGGAATACAAATGAGATATCTGATGGAAAAGTAGAATACAGTACTACAAAAGCAGTCTATGACAATCAAACAGAATTGATCTCTCTTCCACTTGTGAATCACCTAGTCGCTATCAATGAATTGAAAGAAAAGACAAAGTATTACTATGTCGTCATCTCTGCTGATCCAAATGGAAACATTGCTACATCAGACGAACAAACATTTACTACACTTGCTAAAGACGTTACATATGTAGCTCCAAATGCTCCTATGGGTGTCGCTCAGTCCTTGTACGATGCAATACTAGCCCAGAATGATAGTTACAAAGCAAAGTATGGTGAGGATGTGGGTGCTCCTACAGTATCAAATATTGTTGTTTCGGATATTACTCCTTTTGGGGCGACGGTTTCTTACGATACAAACATTGACTCAATCGCATTTATAGATTACGGAAAAGATCAAGACTACGGACTTGTTACTGCAAACAAGAGCTGGTCAAAGAGTCATTTGTTAAAGCTTACTGGTTTGAATTTAGGTACGGAATACTCTTTCAAAATAAATGCTATGAGTAAAACTGGAAATATGGGTTATTCCGATAATCAAAAATTCACCACCAAATTCCTCTCTGAAAATCTAGCCGAATTAAAGAAGATCGAGAACGTAGCTCAATTCCAAGCAGAGATCGAATCGACAATAGAATCCATATTACCATCTCTCGTACCACCATTTATCGACAAGCCAGTAATCTCAGATATTACTGAGAGTAGTGCGACAGTATCATTCAGAACAAATGTAAAGTCATATCCTTCCGTAAGCTACACGATGGACAGTACTTATGATGTAACAAAGACTAATCCATACGATGGTGAGACTTCAGATACATCTGTCAAAGATGTAAATCATACCCTAAACATTTTAGGACTAAAACCAAATACAAAGTATCACATCATGGCAAAGGCATTTTCTCTACCACAAGTAATAGGTAAGAGTGGTGACGTCACATTTACTACTCAGGCTTCAAAGATACGTGGATCAGTAATCAACATCAAGACAGATTCATTCACAGTAGTCTGGAATACAGATGAACCTACAACTTCAATAGTTGAATACAAGAATCTAAAGACAGGTAGAATCTCAAGACTCGTAGATGATGTGAAGAATAGTTCTCACTCAATTAAAATAGAGAATCTAACTCCTGGAACATCATATGAGATCAGTATCTCTGGAATCAACAGCAGTGGTAACTTAGTCGAAGGAAGTGCTCCATTTAATGTCAGAACTTCGATAGATAACATTCCTCCTCAAATATCAAATATCAAAGTAGAAAGTGCCTTGATAGTAGGAAGGACAGATAAAGTCCAGACTATCGTATCTTGGAATACAGACGAGGCTGCAACCTCAGCTGTATATTATGAGGAAGGCTCAGGATCTCCTACAGCTAAACTTGCCAACAAGCAAGAAGACCTAGAGTTGACCAAGAACCATGTAGTTATTATAAGTAACTTCAAACCAGGCACGATATATAGATTTACAGTTAGCTCGTCTGATAGTGCAGGGAACAATACCTTACCACCAGTACGAACCATCATTACTCCAAAGAAGACAGATTCGATCGTCGATGTAATCTTTAAAAACTTTGACGAGACGTTTAACTTTGTAAATAATGTTAGGTAAAAATGGGAAAGGTTTGAAAAATTAATAATTTGATATAGAATAAGGCTATTATATGGAAAAACAAAATAAAATAAAGATATTATTAGTAGATGATGATGAGATGATGCGTATTTATTTCCGTGATATTTTTTGGGTTCATGGGGGGGATGGTAAGTACGAAGTAAATATGGCTGCTTCGATAAAAGAAGCAGAAGAAGTAATCGAGGATAAGGAAAAAAGGCCGGATACTATATTCCTCGATATGCTTATGCCGATTCCTGGTGAGGACAATAGTCCTGATAGTCAAATAAAAAGAACTTTGTCTTTTGTAGAAAGGATAAAGAAAGATAAAGATTTGTCTAAAATAAGAATCATTATACACTCAAGTCAGAAAGAAACTTTCATAAAGGAAGAAGTATGCAAATTGGGAGTTGATGGGTACTTAGTAAAGGGAGAGCTTATGCCTAAAGAAATAATTGAATTTACAAATAAAATACATGAGCCAAATAATTAAAATCGAAAATCTTAATTTATGGTACGAGAAAGATAAACCAATAGAAGTCCATGCTTTAAAGAACATAAACATTGGCATAGAGAGAGGGGACTATGTCGCTTTCTTCGGCCCTTCAGGTTGTGGAAAGACGACTATGCTCTACTCCATCTCAGGTATTGATCGCTTCCAAGAAGGCAAAGTTCTAATTAATGCTAGAGATATATCAGGTCTTACAAACCAAGAATTAGCTATCTTTAGGCAGACGGGTATCGGTATTGTTTTTCAACAATTCAATCTTGTTCCATCCTTAAACGTTTTGAAAAATGTATCTTTGCCCATGCTCTTTGTGGGTATTACTTCTGATAAGGCAGATATTGAAGCAAGGAAGCTACTTGAGAGACTAGATCTAACGAAGTATGCGGAACGTTACCCATACGAGCTTTCTGGTGGACAGCAGCAAAGGGTAGGTATAGCTCGCGCTTTGGCAAATAACCCACCGATAATTATCGCCGATGAACCACTAGGTAACCTAGACTCTGTAAATGCAAAGATGGTTCTAGAATTTTTAAAGGAATTAAATGAAAAAGACGGAAGAACTATTATAATGGTCACCCATGAAGCTTGGAGTTTGCGAGATGTTAAAACAATTTTCCATATGAAGGATGGGGAAATTATAGATGAAGAGAAAATTGAAAGTGGAAACATTCCATCTACTTTATCGAAGCATCTAAACGAACAGATATCATCTATGTCAGGGGATGTCGATAAAAAAGATATTCCTCCAGAAAGAGTTACTGCCCGTATACTAGCGAACTTTTTACTTCGAGGTTATTCTATGGATGAAATAATTCGTTTCGAAAGTCTTGTTAATGATCGATTTGATAATAAAATAGATAAAAAAGAATTTATAAAAGTTTCGAGTAAGTCTTTCAAGGATGGAGGGGTAGGTTTAAGGAAAAATAAAGTAGAAAAAGTAACAGACTACATAGAAGGAATAATTAATAAAAGAAAAGATGTTGAGCGTATTTATAATTTTATAAATGAAAGTAATGAATTGCCAATACGAGATGAGATAAATAATATCCGTGATTGGCTACTTGAGGGTTATACGGGTAAATTATCTAATTTACAGGTTTTAGCTTTAGATCAAGTTATTTCTGATCGTACAAGAGGTTTTATAAAATCTGATAAAGTAGTGGAGACTTTAGATTTATCAAATAGTAAATTTGGAGTTGGACTATCTTTTCGTGCAGCCCATCTGATATCAGAAAAGTTGGAATTAATTTTAAATGATGATAAAGAAGAAGTTGTAAATAATGACGAACCATTAAAAAAGTTATAATATTATATTATGCAGAACAATCAATTAAAATTAGTAGAACTTCTGTCTCTTTCTTTTAGAACTTTTCGTACTAAACCGCAAAGGGCTTTTTTAACTATTATGGGTATGTCTGTGGGGATTGCGACGGTGCTACTTCTTGTTTCTCTTGGTTATGGTTTGCAGTACATCCTTATAGGAAAGCTTATGACAACTCAAGATTCACTCATAACGATGGATATATCTTATCCTACTGAGAGTAATCTTTTAATAAAGAGACCACTACTGGACAATTTGAAAACTTATAAGGATGTAGCAGAAGTAAGTCCAGTGGCTGAATTCCAAGGAGAAGTAAGTGAGAATGGTAATTCAGGTCTTCTTGTTGACACTCGTATTGTAGAGCCGGCTTACTTTAGACTATCTGGTCTACTTCCAAGTATAGGTGTAGCTCCTACAGATAAAAACCAAGGACTAGTAATCTCAAGTCAGACTCTTGTCCCACTTAAGATGGCTCCCGATGCATCATCACTTGGTAAGGCTTTAGATTTTAAAATTTTCTATCAAGATGATAAAAATAATATTTCAGAAGAGAGTGACACTACTTCGTCTCTGAAAATAAAAGGAATCATAAGTGACGATGCGATGGCACCAACGACTATTATTTTTGCAGATACTCTCACCAAAGAACCTCCTTTTTACAGTAAGGCATTAGTTAAAGCTAAAAACGTAGACGTACTAGAATCTCTTAGAGATAGACTACTCGGAGAAGGGTTCCTCGTATCTGCTCGTATAGACCTTGTCACACAGGCAAGAAAGATTACAAATATTATAACTATCATATTAGGAGTTTTTGGTGTTACTGCACTTATAGTTTCTTCTATTGGAATGTTCAATACTATGCTTGTTGGATTCTTAGAGAGAATATATGAAGTAGGTATATTAAAATCAATAGGAGCGACTGACTATGATGTAAGAGACTTATTCTTAGTAGAAGCCTCTATAATGGGCTTTATGGGAGGTTTAGGGGGTATCTTGATAGGTGTTGGAGGTGGTCAACTTCTGAATTTATTGCTCAGTCTCTTCGCGACTCGGTTCGGAGGCTCATCTATCAAACTATTCATGACACCATGGTGGTTCGTCGGTTTAATATTGGGATTTTCTGTTGTTATAGGCTTTGCTTCGGGATGGTGGCCAGCACATAGAGCAGCTGGACTTTCACCAAAAGAAGCCTTTACTAAAAAATAAAAAAACCGAGGCTGTGAGGCTCACGGTTTTTTTTGATTAGGTTTTGACGTTTAGTGAACGCCAGGGAAAAATCCAAAATTTTCTTTTTTTTCAAAAGTCTCATTTTCTTTTTCATTATTTTTTTGAGTTGGTGCATTTTCTATGTCTACATGAACCCAATCAAATAAAAATGATTTTGTTTTTTGTGTCTCTTTTACCTCCATAATGAACAATAATTTTTTTAATTAACATTAACTGATGATATTATCATATTCATCCTTATTACGCAAGGATTTTAAAATTTATCTCATTAAAAAAGTAATTTATTCGAAAATTAAATCCCTCAATTCTTCTAACCCTTTTTTAGTTTTTGTCGAAAAGGGTATGATAGGATATCCATCGCCAATAATCTTTTTGATAAGAGTTATATTTTTATGGTATTCTGACTGTGTGAGTCTGTCTATTTTATTTGCTACTACTATAAAATCTTTATTGTGATCTATGAGTTCATTGAACATTAGGACGTCTTTATCTGTCATGCCCACACAGATATCTATTATGAGAACTATCTTCTTTTGATTGTGTATTGAATTAAAAAGATATGAATCTATAAGCTCACCGATCTTTTCTCTTCCCATACCTGAAGATCTAGCAAAGCCATAGCCAGGTAGGTCGACAAAGTAAAATAAATCGTTTATTAGGAATATATTTATCTCTTGTGTTCTACCGGCGAAAGAACTAGTGCGAGATATCTTGCTG
>CAIJLF010000146.1 GCA_903821415.1 uncultured bacterium
ATTCATAATATTTAAAAAATACTTAAATTATAGAGGCCTAGAAAGGACTCAGGCTAGACTAGTACTTAATGGTTCTTTTCTAATGTTCTTCCTTATTATTCTTTTCAATTTTGTTTTACCAAACTTCTATAATAATTCAAGTTATATTGCCTATTCTGCAATGTTTGTTATACCATTTTTGATTTTAACTACATATTCTATAGTAAAATACCACCTATTTAGTCTGAAAATAATCGCAACTGAACTAATAACATTTTCATTATGGGTATTTATATTAGCTAGAACATTAATAGCAAATACATTTAGGGACCAATTAATAAATGGTAGTTTGTTTGTGATAGTAGTAATATTTGGTATCTCATTGATTAAAAGTGTTCGCCAAGAAGTTAAGCAAAAAGAAAGACTAGAAATATTGAAATCTGAATTAGAAAAATCAAACTCAGATCTAAAAATAGCTAATAAAAAACTTGAGAGTTTAGATAAATTAAAAACTGAATTCGTTTCTCTCGCCTCACATCAACTTAGAAGTCCTTTAACAGCTATCAAAGGCTATGCTTCTATGCTAGCTGAAGGAGACTATGGTGAATGTGATCCAAAAGCAAATGAAGCTATTGATAGGATTTTTCAATCGAGTAAGAATCTCGCTGTAATAGTTGAAGAATTATTGAACGTTACTAAAATCGAGGCTGGCGGTATGAAGTATGAAATGATCCCATTTGATCTATCGAAATTATCTGAAGATGAGGTAAAAGATTTATCTATCAACGCAGTGAAAAAGGGGCTTAAACTATCTTTCGATTCAAGTGAAAAAGGTCCATTTAAAGTAAATGGCGATAAAGAAAAAATAAGACAGATAATTATAAATTTTATAGATAATTCAATTAAATACACAAAAGAGGGAACTGTAGATGTGTCCGTAATGAATAAGAATAATAAAGTAATACTTTGCGTTAAGGATACAGGTATGGGTATGACAGAAGAGATAAAAGAGAGTCTTTTCCAGAAGTTTGCTAGAGGTGACGGCGCTCGTCTAAATACTACTGGGTCTGGACTTGGTTTATATCTAGCAAAGGAGATAATAGAAGCTCATAAAGGGCGTGTGTGGGTAGAATCAGAAGGGACAAATAAAGGCTCATCATTCTTTATGGAATTAGACGCAATTAATAATTAATCATTCGATAAGAATTAAATATTAATAAAAATGACTAGGCAAGACCTAGTCATTTTTATTATATCTTCACTATTTCATATCCTGTATCAATATCTTTAATTTCGTATCCAGATTCATATATTTTATCTCTCAATTCATCGCTTTTTCCCCAATCTTTCTGACTCCTAGCTATAAGTCTATCTTTCGCTAAGATAATTATTTCTTCTGGTATCTCATCATTTTTAATATTGCTTAGATTTAAACCTAGAACTTTATCAAACTCAATTAGTGTAGCAAGCTTATCTTCATTTGAAATTCCATATTTGAATACATCAGATACGACAGCCATAGCTTTAGCCATATTCAAGTCGTCATTTATGCTTTCAGTAAATTTTTCTTTTAATTCAAGATTAATCAAGCCAATATTATTTCCAAGAATATTAATTTTATTTTTTAGATTATTATATCCGTTTTGAGCACTTTCGACGATATCTTGGTTCCACTCCATTTGTTTTCTATAGTGGACTCCAAATGTAGCAAACCGGTATACTAACGGATTGATATTTTTATCAATAAATTCACTTTTAACAGTTAGAAAGTTACCAGTACTTTTTGCCATTTTCTCACCATCTTTTAGATTGAGAAATTCTCCATGTATCCAATAGTTAACCCAAGGCTTCTTGCCTGTACAGCTTTCAGTTTGAGCTAGCTCGTTTGTGTGGTGTAAATTAATGAAATCAACTCCACCACAATGTATATCAAAGTGATCACCTAGGTATTTGACACTCATTGCTGAACACTCTATGTGCCAACCAGGAAATCCAATACCCCAAGGACTTTCCCACTCCATCTGTCTTTTTATATTGATAGGTGAAAACTTCCAAAGAGCGAAGTCGGTTGGATTGATCTTTTCACTATTTATTTCTACTCTAGATCCTTCTTTTAATGCTTCTAGATTCTGATGAGATAATTTAGAGTAATCTTCAACCTTGCTGGTATCAAAGTATATTCCATCACTTGTTTTATAGGTAAAACCTTTATCTTCTAAAACTTTTATCATTTCTATCTGTTCATTTATATTATCAGTTGCTTTGCAGAATATATCAGGATAAATAATATTTAGATTACTTAGATCTTCTTTAAATTTTGTAGTATAAAAATCAGCAATTTCCCAAGCAGATTTATTTTCTTTTTTAGATTCAGCTTCGATTTTATCTTCACCCATATCGCGATCACCAGTAAGATGTCCGACATCAGTTATATTCATTACATGATTAACTTCGTAATTGTTATATTTCAAAACACAACAAATATA
>CAIJLF010000147.1 GCA_903821415.1 uncultured bacterium
GGTATTTTAAATAAAAATGAATCAAAATTCTACGCCGTTATGTTCAACCAGTTAGTATTCGGTTTAGTTGGAGGTTTAGTCGCATTATATTTTGGGCTTAAAATTCCATATAAATTCTGGAGACAGTATTCTCTACCTATCTTTATAGCATCTATCATAGCCACAGCACTCGTTTTTGTACCACATTTAGGTTTTGAACATGGTGGATCAAAACGTTGGATTAATATTTTCGGTATTTCTATTCAGCCTGTTGAGTTTCTTAAAATTGGTTTTATTATATATTTTGCAACTTGGTTGTCTTGGGCAAAGAATAGAGTAAAGGACTTTCGTTTTAGTTTATTACCGCTAATTCTACTATTAGGAGTTATAGCTGCTGTTTTGATAAAACAACCTGATACAAAAAGTTTGATACTAATTGCTTCGACTGGCCTTGTTATGCTTTTTGTTTCAGGCACCCCTTGGAAATACATAGTAGGTATGTTTACAGTAATTATTTTAGCTTTCATCATTCTAGCTTTTACAACTCCATATCTAAAAAGTAGGATAAATACATTTTTACATCCAAATGACAATGGTAGCACTTCGTCGTATCAAATTCAGCAATCATTGATAGCTGTCGGTTCAGGTGGCGTAGGAGGCAGAGGTTTGGGTCAAAGTATTCAAAAATTTAATTATTTACCCGAACCACAAGGGGACTCAATCTTTGCTGTGGTGGGAGAGGAGATGGGATTTGTAGGTTGTGTAATACTTATATGTCTTTATGTCGCTTTTACAATGAGAGGGTATCGTATAGCGCACTATGCACCTGATTCTTTCAGCAAGCTTTTAGTTATAGGCATAATAACCATTATTACAGCCCAGTCATTTATGAATATAGCCTCTATTATCGGAGTATTTCCATTGACGGGAGTACCTCTGGTCTTCATGTCACATGGTGGAACTGCTTTACTTCTTGATATTGGTCTTATGGGTATAGTTTTGAATATATCTAAGTTTCAAAAGAAACAAATATTGGGAAATTAATCAAAAATAAGCTAAAATATATCATATGAAAATATTACTTACAGGAGGGGGAACAGGAGGACATTTCTATCCTTTAATAGCAATAGCTGAAAAATTAATTGAAATAGGCGATAAGGAAAAAATAATAGATATGAAGTTATATTATATGTCTGATAAACCATATGATAAGCATATGCTATTTGAAAGTAGTATTACCTATGTCCAAATACCTGCAGGAAAGATGAGAACATATTTCTCTATTAAAAACTTTTTTGATATGTTTAATACTGCAACTGGTCTATTTTTTGGTCTAATTAGTATGTTTTTCATATATCCAGATGTCGTTATTTCAAAAGGTGGATATGCAGCCTTTCCTGCAGTATTTGCTGCTAAATTACTCCGCATACCTGTAATAGTACACGAATCAGATTCTCATCCTGGACGATTAAATGTTTGGACGGCAAAATTTGCTAAAAAAATTGCAATTTCTTGGCCTGAAGCCGTCGAATATTTACCTAAAGAAAAGACAGCTCTTACTGGTCAACCTATAAGAAAAAATATTTTACATGGAGACAGTAATGGAGCCTATGATTTTTTTAAGTTAAATTCTGGACTCCCTGTTATATTAGTCCTAGGTGGATCACAAGGAGCAGAAACAATTAATAATATAATACTACAAATACTTCCTGAATTAGTTTCCAAATATCAAGTTATACATCAGACAGGTGTTAGCAATATCGAAGATGTTAAAGGAAGGTCTATGCTGATAATGGAAAATAATAAAAATATTTCTAGATTCGTTCCTCTTCCATATTTAAATAATTTGGCCACTCGTAAAGCATCAGGAATTGCTACATTAATTATATCTAGGGCAGGATCTGCTATATTTGAAATAGCTTCTTGGGGAATTCCTTCTATTATTATCCCTATTTCAAACTCAAATGGTGACCATCAAAGAAAGAATGCTTTTAATTATGCGAGAACAGGTGCCTGTGAAGTGATAGAAGAATCGAATCTTACCCCTCATTTGCTAATTTCAGAAATAGATAAAATTATTGGAAGCAAAGATAAATTATCGAAAATGAAAGAAAGCGCTTTAGGCTTTTCTAATCCGGGTGCTGCAGAGGAAATTGCAAAAGAAGCGATAAAGATAGCACAAGCACATTACGAATTGTAATTTATAAATATATGGAAAATCAAACACAAAAAGTAGTTACACGTTTTGCTCCGTCTCCGACTGGTTTTATGCATGTTGGTAATCTTCGAACTGCATTATTTACATATTTCTTGGCTAAGAAAAATAATGGTACTTTTATTTTAAGAATTGAAGATACTGATAAAGCTCGTGAAGTTGAAGGTTCAATTGATCATATATATAAAGTATTAAAATGGGTAGGAATTAACTGGGATGAAGGTCCTGATATAGGAGGTCCAAATGGTCCTTATGTTCAATCTGAGAGATTAGACTTATATAAAAAATACGCACAAAAACTTATAGAAAAAGGACTAGCATATCCAGATCCTTTCACTGAAGAGGAGGTTGAAGTCATGAGAAATAAAGCAATTGAAGAAAAAAGAGCTTTTTTATTCAGAGAACATAGACCAGATCATTTTGATGTATGGGATGGTACCAAACCTTTACGTTTTAGGGTACCGGAAGTTAAGGAATTTCACTGGCATGATTTAGTTTTTGGTGATTTATCTGCAGGAGCAGAAGCTCTTGATGATTATATTTTAATTAAAAGTGATGGATATCCAACATATAATTTTTGCCATATAGTTGATGATATAGAGATGGGAGTCACTCATGTTGTAAGAGGTCAAGAATATGTTTCTTCTACACCTAAATATTTATCAATGTACGAAGCCTTAGAAGTTAAGCCACCAATTTTTATTTGTCTACCTCATATACTTGGAAAAGACGGAAATAAGAAATTAGGCAAAAGGGATGGTTCAAAAGATGTAATGGAATATAACGAAGAAGGCTATTTACCTGAAACAATGATAAATTTTTTGGCATTTTTAGGATGGCATCCTAGTGATGATAAGGAAATATTTACAATCGAAGAACTTATTCGAGTTTTTGACATAGAACGAACTCAGAAATCAGGAGCTCAATGGAGTGATGATAAATTAGATTGGATGAATAAAGAACATATAAAAAGGCTTCCTGAAGTAAAACTTAAAGAATACATTTTTGCTCAACTACCAAAAGAATTACATATAGGAAAAATTATTCCACTTATAATGGAGCGCATTTCTAAGTCAAGTGATATCCAAAATATGGTAGAAAATCATGAACTTGATTTCTTTTATAAAGAACCAGTATATGCAAAAGAAAAATTAATATATAAAAATACAGACGCAAATACAACATCGAATAATCTATCCCTAGCATTAGATGTAATAGAGAAAACTAATGATGAAGATTTCAATAGTGATAATATTAAAATCTTTATGATGGAAATAGCAGATGGTTTAGAGAATAGAGGTCAGATACTTCATCCTCTTCGTTTTGCCTTGTCAGGACTAGATAAATCACCAGACCCATTTATACTGGCTGATATTCTAGGTAAAAAGGAAACAATCTCACGCATAAATAAAGCAATTTCAATATTGAATTAAGAAGTAGTATAATATAGTGAGTAATGAAAAAAAATATTTTTTATACATTATTCGTAGGATTAATTATATTTAGTTTTTTTGCCTATTCAAAAGCTCAAACTGTAGATGAATTAAAGTCTCAAATAAGTAATACAAATAGTGCTATTGATAAAATTAATGAAGAAATTAAGGCTCTCTCAGATAAAATAGCTGTTACTGCCGAGCAAAAAAATACATTATCAAATGCAATAAATGATCTAACCTATAAAAAGAATAAATTAGTCAAAGAAAGAGAGCTAACAGAGAAGAAAATTTCAGCTGCCGGACTTGTTATAAAGACCCTAGATAGTGAAATTGATACAAAAGATACTATTTTAAATAAATCGAAAAATGGTTTAGCTTCTCTTTTGAAAAATCTATATCAACAAGGTAATGAATCATTTCTAATAAAATTTTTATCTAAGTCAAATTTGTCAGAGGCTAGTCGTGAATATAACAATATAAAAGATTTAAATGATAAAATTAAA
>CAIJLF010000148.1 GCA_903821415.1 uncultured bacterium
GACCAAACTAAAAACAATTTAAAGGATGAATTAAATACAAAGAAAGAAGAACTTAAGTTGTCAATAGACGCACAGAGAGCAGAATTCAAAAAAACATTTGACCTTAAAAAAGAGGAAATGAAGAAGGGTATTGAGGCATCTAGAGAAAAATTGAAGACTGATATTCTAAAAATAAAAGATGCGAAAAAACAAGTTACTGTTCAAAATATAATTACAAAAATCGCTGACCTGAACACAAGGGCAGTGACTAACTTAGATAATCTAATTACTAATATAGAAGACAATATTTCTAAAATAGAAATAAAGGCAAATGAAGAAGAGGCAAAGGGGACAGACATGACTAACACTCGAGCTCTGATAGTCAAAGCTAGAGCCTCAGTGTCTGTTGCAAAAGCAGCTATACTATCTCAATCAACAAAAATATATACAGCGAATATCACTACAGAAAATGCACTTCAAGGAACGATGAGAAAAGTTAAAGAAAGTTTGAATACAGATATAACAACTCTTCGTGAAAAAGTTAGAACTGCCCATAGATTAACAAAAGATGCAGTTATGTCTCTACCTCAAAATATTATCGATGATCAGACCAAAATGGACAATGGATCAAATACTAAAGTCGAAGAGGGGAATACTCCTGTAAATAATACTACTAACTAATCAATAATTTATTATGAAAAAAATACTATATGGTTTAGTCATAATTGTCGTAATTATAATGTTTACCATAATATGGAAGGATAAAGATAAAGAGCCACCTGTAGTAATCCCAGTACAAAGCCCAAGTATTACAGAGCAGGTACCCACTCCACCCGTAGAGCAAGTAGACACTCCAGCAACTATCAATGGAGACTTAGATAAGATGGATATAAATTCAGGTATTGATACTGATTTAAATTCTATCGATGGAGACATAAAAACCTTATAATCATTCAATAGTTAGAAAATTCCCATAGTAAATATGGGAATTTTCTTTACATCTCTTGACAAATTTATAGATAGGTGATAATATATTCTCATATTGAAAAACTCCTTGTGTGTATGAGTGTTTCAATTTTAATTTTGAAACACGCAAAGAAATAAATATGTACAACAATACAAAACAAAGAGGCTCAAACAGAGCCCCTAATTATTCGAGTGGAGGTAGATCTACCGGTCCAAGCCGAGGAGGTTTTTCTTCTAATCGAAGTAGCTTTAGTAGAGGTGGAGGAAGTCGAAGTGGAGGTGGTAGAAACAAAAGAAAGTCGTCTTTCGAAAGAATAGATGTCTCCAGATTCATAAGCAAGTCAACTGTAGTTGAAAAAGAGGAAATATATATTCCTACTCATACATTTGCTGACTTTAAAATTGATGCAAAGTTAAAACTTGCTATAGCAAATAAAAATTATGTCTACCCGAGTCCTATCCAAGACAAGTCTATTGTTCATGCCTTAGAAGGCAGAGATATACTAGGAATCGCAGATACAGGAACAGGGAAAACTGCAGCCTTCCTTATTCCTATAATTAATAAAATAATAAACAATAGGGATGAGACAGCTATAATAATAGCACCAACACGTGAACTAGCTATCCAGATAGAAACAGAATTTAACGAGTTTGTAAGAGGAATGAAAATATTTGGAGTCGTATGTGTAGGAGGAGCTCCAATACAAAACCAGATAAGGAATTTGAGACGTGAATGTAATGTAGTGATAGGAACTCCAGGAAGACTGCTCGACTTAGTAAAAAGAGGGGAAATCAACTTATCCAGTACACGTTCTATCGTCTTAGACGAAGCGGACAGAATGCTCGATATGGGATTCATAGATGACATAACATTCTTACTTGAGAAAACACCTACAGACAGACAAGGCTTCTTCTTCTCAGCAACTCTTCCAAAGCCTATAGAAAAGCTAATAGAGAGATTTGCAACTGATCCTGTAAAAGTTATGGTCAAGACTCGTGAGACTTCAAAAAACGTTGAGCAAGATGTCATCAGAATAAATAATGGTGCAAATAAGATAGATGTACTGTGTCAGTTGTTAGATAAAGAAAATGAATTTAAAAAAGTATTAATATTTTCTGAAATGAAACATTCAGTAGAAAAACTTTCTGTTGAATTAATAAAAAGAGGATACAAGGCAGGCTCAATACATGGTGACAAGCGTCACAATGATCGCCAGCGCACTCTACTACGCTTCAGAAATGATGAAATCAATATAATGGTAGCTACTGACGTGGCAGCTAGAGGCCTAGATATACCAGAGGTGACTCATGTTATAAACTACGAAATACCTCAAACATACGATACATATATCCATAGAATAGGAAGAACTGGACGAGCAAGTAGTAAAGGTGTAGCACTTACATTTGTAGGATAAATTTTATTTTTAAAATTTGCTAGATAATTAAAGCTGGGGAACAATAAAATGTAACCTGGCTTTTTTTATTAATATTTGATTAGTATCACGAAGAGGGACCGTTCAATATGTAATGCATATATAAAATTTAGCCGTCTTTTACGAAGACGTTATTGTCTAAACAAGCATAGTGTCGTAAAAGATATATTGTGCGACACTATCATAAGGAATTAACCCTATGAATATAGGGCCCTCAAGTGGCCCTTTTGTATATCCCCTATGTCTCTGTGAGTTAATTTACACTTGAGACACATGTATTAAAATCTCTGACTTGTGTATTGTAATCATTTGTTTTATTTTTTATATCTAAAATTAATTTATTATATTCTGAAACTAGTACATTATAATCATTGATCTGATTACCTGTTGTAGCCCCCTCTCTGATAGCCCCACTATCTATAGAGGCCTTCCTTGAGGATAACTCCATCTCCATTTGCTTGATATTCTTTTGCTCAATATCTATTATCCCTCGTAAGACTCCATCAATGTTTGGACAAGCACTCTTAGGTAAGGCAAAGTGCTGTACTGCCATCCAAATACTATCTCCTTTATATGTTCCTTTACCAACTGAGACACCTATATCAGTGTATTTATTATTTAAAATATTTGCTCTATGACCTGGACTAGCCATCCATGCATCTACTAGAGCTTGATCATCTTTAAAGTTTCCAAGTGCTAAATTTTCTCCTATTATTATATATTCATAGCCAACCTCTGTCCCAAGATCTGCTACTCCCACGCCATCTGGTGAGACGTGTTCAAAATACCCTTTCACAAACATGTCTTGTAATTTCTTTTCTGCAGAGAAATCTAATTTTGAGTTTTCTTTTAAGGGAGGAAGATTACCATTTTGAGCCCTTTGCCTATTTGTTATTTCTATAACTTTCTCTTTGGTTAATTTGATACTTTTTATATTTGAAGTCAGATAATTATTTGGTACTACAAGTGCTCCTGGTATTATTTCATTTTTAGTAGAATCGATATTATTGTTAGCGGTGCTAACATTGTTTACAGAATTGACAGCATCGTTCATTTTATCCTTTATACCATTAGTTAGACCTGACTTGCTTTGGATAAATGAAATGGTTTTAGAATATATGGACTTATAATCTGTTCCAATTGCATAAACTATAAATATTAATAATATTATAAAAATTACTTGATTTGTGTATTTCATTAAATTATTTACATGATGCTGATAATGCAAATCCCGCCTTCTCTGCTTCACTAGATGTAGCAAACCATATTTCATTCTTTGGTGATATCCTTTTTGCTCCACTACATCCTATACTATAATATAGTTTACCATTTTTTGAAGCGACATACATTCTCTCCTTAGGTAAAGTTACATTATCGCCTGTACTATTATTTACTATTTGGCTATTCCCTATCTCCTCTTTGACAAGAGGAGCATTATCGTTTTCTAATGTTAAATTCGATTTATCTACATTGTCTAATACAGAAAGTCTACCTAAACCAAAAGAAGAAAGACTGACCAACACAATAACCAAAAGACATACAAGTGTATTAATGTCAATACCCAATTTACCCTTGATTTTATCAGTAAAATCATTTATACTCATATGAGTTTAATTATAAATCAATTTTCGTTAGTTTACTAGATTATATAGTAATTTTAGGCCATTATCCTACTTTAAACTATAAACTTTTAACTATTAACTTATTATATGGCACATAGAAAGGCCGGAGGTTCGGCCAAAAATTTAACAGACTCAAATCCAAAGTATCTCGGTACTAAGCTTTACGCTGGAGAAACAGCAAAGGCTGGGTCTATAATCATTCGTCAAAGAGGTACTAAGATACTTCCTGGTAACAATGTAGGACTAGGTAAGGATCACACTCTTTTTGCCCTAAAGCCTGGAACAATCAAATTCGGTACAAAAAGAAAA
>CAIJLF010000149.1 GCA_903821415.1 uncultured bacterium
AGAAGAAGGGTGAGTCCTCGACTTTGATAAGAATAAATGAAGGCAAAATAGAAATCCTAAGACAAGGATCATTGAAAATAAATAAAAAATAGAGCTATGTGCTCTATTTTTTATTCTTTATATCTTGCTGTTGTTTTTTGAGTTCTATTATTTCTTCGATTAATTTACCTAAAGTGTCTTCTATCCTTACGAGCATTTCGTCTTCTTTCTTTTCTTCTTTTTCTTCCTCTTCGTCGTCTTCTTGAATTTCTTCCACATCTTCTTGGATTTCATCGACGTCTTTCTGGATTTCATCGACGTCCTTTTCTATCTCTTCCACATCTTTCTGAATCTCTTCGACGTCTTCCTGAATCTCATCGACGTCACGAGCGACAGCATGGAGTCTACGTGCTTGGCGGTTTACGGACATCTGTATAAAGATAGAAAGGTATATAGCCTCCAGGGAAACTATGGTAGTGACGACTAGAAGTATCTCTTCGAATGGAACACCTAAGAAATATAGTAAAAATGATGTAATGAATAGAATTGTGTGGATTATAAGTGACTCAGTAGAACCAATAAAACGAGTAGCTTTTAAGGCTACTTTCTCTATATTATCTAATGATTTCTTCTTGAGCTTGTGCATAATTGTACATTTCATTATACACCAATTTTCTGATATAATATAGCGATTATGGAACCAAATATAAACAACCAAAAACAACCCAATTTTGTTAAGGTGTCGATTATAATAGCTATTGTCATAGTAATGAATTTGTTTTTTAATTATGCAGTTTCTCTAGTATATATGGAGCCTGTTTTTGATGCATATGTGAAGCCCACTCAAGTAGTAGAAGCTATTAAGACAAAAGATCAGTGTATTTCAGTCGGAGGTCAATGGAGTGAGAATGCATATCCGAATCCTGATATAAAAGGTAAGACAGAAGTCCAAGGTTATTGTGATGAGAATTACACCAAACAACTAAACTATAATTCCGCTCGAAAAGTATATGAAAAGAAAGTATTTATAACACTTATAGTCCTTGGTATTGTATCTCTTATTGCTGGAGGATTTATAGCTATTTCCATTTTGTCGATTGCATTTGCATGGGGTGGAGTACTTTCACTTATTGTCGCCTCGATGCGTTACTGGTCTCAGGCTGATAACTTAGCAAAAGTCGTAACACTCGCACTGGCTTTAGGAATCCTAATTTGGCTAGCGATAAAGAAATTTAATAAATAGTATATAAAGAATAATAATGAAAAACTACGATCACAAGAAAATAGAGAAGAAGTGGCAGAAAGAATGGGATAAGAATGCTACATATAAAACTCTGAATCCTGGAAAGATGAAAAAGATGTATATTCTAGATATGTTTCCTTACCCTTCAGGTGTAGGACTTCACGTCGGTCACCCTCGTGGCTACATAGGAAGTGATATATATGCTCGTATGAAAAGGATGGAAGGTTATAATGTGCTACACCCTATGGGCTATGATGCTTTTGGTCTACCTGCAGAGCAGTATGCCCTTCAGCATAAAATTCACCCTAGAAAAGCAGTAGAAGAGAATGTTAAAACTTTTGAGAATCAACTTTCAATTATTGGCCTTTCTTATGATTGGAGTCGAAAGGTAAATACTACAGATCCAAAGTATTATAAATGGACGCAGTGGATTTTCTTGGAGATATACAATTCTTGGTATGACAAGACAAAGAATAAAGCTCGGAAGATAGACGAGCTCGTATCTATATTTGAGAAAAGTGGTAATGTAAAAGTTAATGCAGTTTGTGATATACACATAGAAATTTTCAATTCTAAAGAATGGAAAACTTTTTCAAAGCTCGAAAAGCAAGCGATTCTAATGAAGTACAGACTTGCTTATGAAGGGCATAGCGAAGTGAATTGGTGTCCAGAGATGGGGACAGTCTTAGCCAACGATGAAATAGTTACTGATGCAAAGGGTAATACTGTTTCTGAGCGTGGTGGTTATCCCGTAGAGAAGAAGTCTATGCGTCAGTGGTTTATGCGTATTACAGCCTACGCCGACAGGCTTCTTTCTGGTTTAGATACATTAGAATGGAGTGACTCCATAAAAGAAATTCAAAGGAATTGGATAGGAAAAAGTGAAGGCTCTCTAGTTAAATTCCCAATAAAAGATAGTAGTGAAAACTTGGAAGTATTTACAACTCGTATCGACACTATTTTTTCAGGGACATTTTTAGTATTAGCACCTGAACATATTTTTATTCAGAAGAATAAAAATATAATTTCAAATTATTCTGAAGTAGAAAAATATTTAAATGAAGTAAGGAATAAGCCTGATGAAGAGAGAATGAACAAAGACAACAAGACAGGCGTAGAATTAAAAGGAGTAAAAGTTATAAATCCTGCTACTGATAAGGAGATGCCGATATGGGTCGCTGACTTTGTATTAGGATCTTATGGAACAGGAGCTGTATTTGCTGATGCTCACGACCAGAGAGACTTTGATATGGCTAAGAAGTATAAAATACCCTTATCGGTATCTATTAAGACGGATGACAATGCTCTCTTTGAGAGAGTTAAAAATTTAGAAGAATGTTATGAGGGAGAAGGTACTCTATTCAATTCAATGCAATTTGATGGTTTAACTTCAAGAGAAGCAAAGCCTAAAATAACAGAATGGCTTTCTTCTAAAAATTTAGCTTCTAAAACAGTTAAGTATAAAATGAGAGATGCTATTTTTGCCCGTCAGAGATACTGGGGTGAGCCAATACCACTTATTCATGATAAGAGTGGAATAATTACAGACTTAAAGTTGAAAAATCTTCCTTTGGAATTACCGAATGTTAAATCATACGAGTCGATAGGGACTGGAGAGTCTCCACTAGCGGGGGTTAAATCTTGGATTAAAGAAGGGTATGAGACCAATACGATGCCAGGATGGGCAGGTAGTTCTTGGTATTTCTTGCGTTATATGGATCCAACAAATGGAAAAGTTTTCGCTTCAAAAAAGAATGTTGATTACTGGAATAAAGTAGATACATATGTAGGAGGTTCCGAGCATGCCACTGGTCACTTGTTGTATTCTCGTTTCTGGAATAATTTCCTTTATGATATGGGTTATGTTTCTTTTAGAGAGCCATTTAAGAGATTGAAGAATCAAGGAATGATCCTAGCTACTGATGGGCGCAAGATGAGTAAGAGATGGAACAATGTTATCAATCCAGATGATATCGTGAATAATTATGGGGCAGATACTCTACGCGTTTACGAGATGTTTATGGGGCCGTTCGAGCAGAGTCTACCTTGGTCTACTGAAAGCATAATAGGATCAAGAAGATTCATAGATAAAGTTGATAGATTTAAACATAAAGTAAAAGGGGATAAAAGCAGTATAGAATTAGAAAAAGTTCTTCATAAGACGATAAAGAAAGTTACAGAAGATATAGAGAATTTTGCTTTGAATACAGCTATCTCTTCAATGATGATATTCGTGAATGAAATGGAAAAAGCTGAAAGTATTTCAGTGAAAGATTTTAAGATATTCTTACAGATCCTTGCACCTTTTGCTCCGCACATCACAGAGGAGCTCTGGTCTAACCTTGGAGAGAAGAAGTCTATACACAAGAGTCTATGGCCCAAGTGGGACAAGAAGAAGGTGATGGATGATACAGTCAAGATAGCAGTTCAGGTTAATGGTAAGGTCCGTACAGAGATTCTAATATCAAAAGACATAGAAGAGAGTGACCTTAAAACATTAGTTTTAAAGGATAAAATAGTTATGGAGTGGGTAGGTGAGTCATTGATAAAAAGGTTTATATATGTCAAAGGTAGAATTATCAACATTGTAGTCTAGCAATATATACTATTGTTAAGGTATAATAAATTATTAGTAATATTTTACAAAAATATGGAAACAAAAAGAATAGAATTTTTTAACAAGTTGTCATTCGTCACATTATTGTCCACAATATTTTTATCTCTGTTCTTCTTTATACCGTATGTTCCTGTGACACTTGAGGCAAGTAAAGGATTCTTGTTGTCCATCGGCACCACCTTGTCTGTATTCTTTTGGCTTATAGCGAGACTAGGAGAAGGTAAATTTGTTTTTCCAAAAGATAGATTGATACTTCTAGCGGCTCTGATTCCTTTGATATTTTTGATATCTTCGTTCTTCTCGTCTTCAAAGTATGTTTCTTTATTTGGTAATGGTTTCGAGATGGGTACATTTGGATCTATGTTGATACTGTTCATACTCTTCTTCTTATCTACTATGTATTTCAATACAGAGAAGAGATTATGGTACTTCTTCGGTGCTTTATTCTTAGGTGGTTTAATACTCTCAGTATTTGAATTGCTAAATATCTTTGTAGGGTTTGAAAGATTTTTACCTGGATTCTTGCAGGGGCTTTCATCTGGAAACTTGGTAGGAAGCTGGAATAATTTTGCTCTAATTTTTGGTCTTATTATTTTATTATCTTTATTTACTCTAGAATTTTTGAAATCAAAAGGAATATTCCTTATCGTTCAATACTTTCTGCTCGTTACAGGACTTTTCTTTCTAATAATTACAAATATACCTTTGGTATGGCTTTTGGTTGGAGTATTTTCTGTCATAATCTTTGTCTATAGTGTTTCTATCCAACATGCTGGAGTTAAAGTAGTTCACGGTGGTGGAGAAGAGAAACGATTCCCATTTGCATCTCTTATTGTTGTTTTTATATGTTTGATTTTCTTACTTGGAAGTAGTTCTATAAATAGTCTTGTCTCAAAATATAGCAGCCTTTCAGCTCCAGAAGTTCGACCTTCTCTATTAGCAACAGGCCAGATAGCTCTTAAGGCTATCAGGCACAATCCATTTTTTGGTACTGGTCCAAATACATTTTCTATAGCATGGGCACAGTGGCA
>CAIJLF010000150.1 GCA_903821415.1 uncultured bacterium
GGGCCGAGCACGAGCAAAAAATCTAGCAAGATTTTATTGTGTGCATTTCGAGAAGAGCTATTTTATGATTTCAAAAATCTTAACCATTCCTAGTATACACTCACGCTTCGTTTTTGACAAGCATTTAGCGGTCGCTAAATACTTGTATAATATATTAAAAAGTTGTAATATAGTCAATATGATAAAAAAGCCTTCAATTCAAAAGGCAATTCTAAAAAACCTTTCAAAAAAAGGGGTTGTAGCTGTCGAATCAATTAAAAACGACGTTGAAAATAGCATTCTAAGCCACAGAGAGACTAGCAATAAGACTGGATATGCCATTGCTCGATCTATCAAGAATCTCCTCTCAGACGGGCTTGTAGAGGCCTTCAACTCAGAACACAAGCAATATATACGCCTTACAAAAGAAGGAAAACATAAGTTAAATAATATAGCACTAGAATGTGAATCAAGTCTCGTCTCTACTACTTGGGATGGCAATTGGAGAATAATACTTCTAGATATTCCTGAAGAAAGAAAAAGTGAACGTGAAGCTCTACGCTACTTATTAAAAAAGGCTGGATTCGTATGTTTGAAAAATTCTGTCTGGATATCTATGTACCCTTTTGAACATCTCTTCACTAATATTAAAAAAGATTTAAATCTTTCAACTGAGCTTATAATTATCGTAACAGATAAGATAGATGAAGAAACAGAAAAAGAATTCTTTAATCTTTGTAAGTAATACGAAATAATAAATATTCTCGAGCGAACCCTTACGGAGGCTGTCGAGCCGAGTACGAGCAAAAAATCTAGTAAGATTTTATTGTGTGGTGAGTCCGAGAATATTTTTATGGAGTATTAATTTAAAACTATTTGTTGTATTCGTAAATATTTACCCTAGCAGGACGGACTACTCTCTCTCCTATTTTATATCCTACCTGAATTATACTTTCTATAGTATGATCTTGCTCTTCTTTTTCAGTTGGTAAAGCACTTATAGAATGATGTAGATTTGGATCAAACTTTACTCCTACTTGATCAATTTTTTCTATCCCGGAATCAGACAGTCCAGTCATAAACTGAGAGTAAATATATTCTACCCCCATTCTCCAATTCGGATCTACTTTTTCCCAAGATTCTTTATTTTGGAATGCCATATCAAAGCTATCTAAAGCTGGCACCAAATTACTAGCCATTTTCTCGCGAGCAATGATAGATATATTTTGACGAGTAGAATCTAATTCTTTTTGTAGATTCACATAGTCTGCCTTAGCCCTTTGCCAGCCAGTCAGATAGTCTTCTTTTTCCTTTCGGCAAACCTTCAACTCTTCACGTAATTTCTTGGTGATATCTTTAGTGGGTAAAGCCTCTCCATCTTCAGTAGAGTCTACAAAAGTAACATCTTCAAAATGTTCTTCGTTTTCTTGATTTTTTACTTCTTCATCATTATTCATAGTGCTAGTATACAAAAAATCAGACTTTTTTCAAAGTCTGATTTTTTAAAATATTAACGTTTACTCCAATGAGGTCGCTTCCAGCTCTTTGGAAACCCATAGTTTTCCAACGGGATTACCCTGCCTTCCTTCACGGGGAAACCGGAGTTTCCCCGACCCCCTTCTCCTCACAATGAAGTAAACTAAAAAAGACCTCTTTCGAGGTCTTTTTATTAACGCTTACTCCACTGTGGGGATTTGCGAGCTTTCTTGAGTCCGAATTTCTTTCTTTCGACAACTCTAGGATCACGCTTGAGCATTTTAGCTTTCTTTAATCCTGAACGTAGTTCAGCATCATAGAGAACCAATGCACGTGAGATACCATGACGAGTTGCTTCTGCTTGAGCATGTGAACCTCCACCTTTTGTAGTAACTACTACTTCAAACTTTTCGGCTGGTGTTGCTGTCTCAAATGCGCCTGTAACTATCTTCTTTAATTCTGGAGTTGGGAAGTATTCAGTGAAATCTTTTCCATTGACTGTGTATGAAGTCTTTGAGGCTTTATACAAACGAACTACAGCTACTGCTGTCTTTCTACGTCCTATTGCTCTAAAATATTCTTTTGTTGATGTTTTCTTTTCTGCCATATAATTATTCTGTTATTGTTAAACGTTTCATCATTAATGGTCGAAGTTTGTTTGAAGGAAGCATTCCGTATACTGCGAGCTCGTATAATCCTTTCCATCCTTTCTTATCTATAATCTTTTCATTTGTCTTAAGTTTGAATCCTCCTGGCTGACCTGAATAAGTCTCATGTAGAGTCTCTTTCATCCTTCTCTCTGTCATCTTTGTCTTAGATGCATTCTTGATATAAACGCGAACATCAGCGACTTCATTTGCTGTATATTCTGGAGATGTCTTACCCATAAGAGCCTTAGCAGCTGCACTTGCAACACGGCCTAGTATCATATCAGTAGCATCGATTGTGTGTACTTTTGTCATAAATTATATAAATTCAATTACTGCCATTTTACTTGCATCTCCAGCACGATGTCCTAGCTTTGTGACTCGTGTGTAGCCTCCAGTACGACCTTTGTACTTTGGAGCAATGGTATCAATTAACTTTGTTGCTTCAGCTGTTAAATTATACAAACGTGATATAACAAGTCTCTTTGAGGCTAGTGTACCGACATTTGCTTTAGTTACGAGCTTCTCTATTGCTGGACGAAGTTCCTTAGCTTTTGCTTCTGTTGTTTCTATTCTTTCGTGTGCGATAAGAGAAAGCATAAGACCTTTCATTAAGGCATGTCTTTGATTCTTATTTCTTCCAAATTTTCTAACGTTATTACCGTGTCTCATAAAATATTTTAATTATCTGATATTACTTAAGTGTTATGTTGTATTCTCCGAGAACTTTCTTGATCTCTTGTATACCTTTATCACCAATGCCATCGATTTCTAATAAATCTTCCTTTTTCTTTCTCGCTATTCCTCCAATAGTACGAATGTTCGCATCTGTTAGAGCATTAAGTGTGCGAGTTGAAAAGTTTAGAGTATCGATACGAGTCTTTAGAATATCAGTGAATTCATTGCCTTCTCCTTTTTCTTCTTCTGTCTCCTTAGTTGACTTAACTTCTTCTTCAGGAATAACTTCTGACTTATTCTTAACAGTAAAACCTACAATTGACTGTAATTGTTCCACCATTATAACTATAGCTTTTTCTAGGGCTTCACGAGGTGAAAGAGTTCCATCTGTTTCTATTGTCATACGTAGACGATTATGGTTCGTCTTATCCCCTACGCGCATATTTTCTACTTCATATGCAACACGACGAATAGGAGTAAATATAGCATCTACAGAAATAGTACCTACATCATTTTTCTCTTTCTGGTGTACATCTTTTGATACAAAGCCTAAACCTTTTGTAACTGTCATTTCAATAGAAAGGTTTGCTTTAGAAGTAACCTCTGCTATATATAAATCTTTATTCAAAACTTCTACTTGACCACCTACCTCTATGTCTGCAGCAGTAACAAGCTTTGGTCCTTTAACTGAAAGTTTAACTGTTTGTGTCTCATCAGAGAATAAACGAAAACGAACCTGCTTTAAATGAAGCAAGATAGTTATAACATCCTCTTTAACTCCGTCTAAAACAGAAAATTCATGATCTGCACCATCAATCTTCAATGATGTGATAGCAGAGCCGGCAAGAGAGGAGAGTATAATTCGACGTAGAGAATTACCTAGAGTATGTCCGTACCCAGGGTAAAGGCCGTCGATTTCATAGACACCTTTTGTGTCTACTTCGGAAACGATAGATAACTTGGATGGCAATATGATATTTAAATCAGACATATGATATTTGCGAATGCATTCGCAATAAATTATTTATTAAAAATTAACCATACGACTCTCAACTAACGACTATAAAATTCAAGCACTGTATTAAGATCAAGATAACCTTCTATATTTTTAGGCTTACCAACAACTTTTCCTGATAATGTTTCAACGTTAAATGTTAACCAGTTAGGAGCTGTATATTCTTTCATTTTCTTAGCCATGTCTGCAAATAGTGGACTCTTCTTACTTCCTTCACGGACAGCGATGATATCTCCTACTTTTACACGTAGAGAAGCGACAGTAGTCTTCTTCCCATTAACTGTAAAGTGACCATGTGATGACATCTGACGAGAAAGTCTTCGTGTGTGTGCAAGTCCGAGTCTGTAGGCTACATTGTCAAGTCTTGTTTCAAGTAATTCAAATAAAGCTTCAGTTGCAGGAATACCTTTAGTAGAAACAGCCTCTTTGATGTAATTTGAAAATTGTTTTTCACTAATGTTATACATAAAGCGAACTTTTTGTTTTTCTACGAATTGAAGAGCATAACCAGAAAGAGTTTTAGGCCTCTTATTCTTCATGTTCTTAGCATGACGTCCTTCAGACGCAACAAACTTAGCTGTTTGACATTTTTCAAACACACCTGGACCTAATCTTCTACAAATTTTATATTTTTGAACTGTTTTCATTCTATTCTTAATTCTTAATTAGTAATTCGTATTTAATTAGACTCTACGTGGCTTCTTAGGCTTTGGACCGTTATGTGGCACTGGTGTTAAGTCTCTTACTCCAGATATCTCTATATCATATGCCATAAATGCTCGAATAGTTGGTTCGCGACCGCTACCAACACCTTTTACTTTGACATCAACTTCTTTAATACCAAGTGCTTTAGCTTTCTCTCCGATAACTGATCCTGCTTTTGAAGCTGCAAATGGTGTTCCTTTCTTTGCTCCTTTGAAGCCTAGAGAACCTGCTGAAGTCCAGAATAATGTATTTCCTTCTTTGTCTGACAAAACTACCTTTGTATTGTTAAATGTAGCTTCTACATGTAGAGTTCCTGCAACCACCTTTTTCTTTGGAACTTTTGCACCAGCTTTTGGAACTGTAGCTTCTTCTGCTACTTTATTACTCTCTTCTTCTTTAGTTATAATTTTTATCTTTCCCATATTGATTAGTTTATAGTATCTAGTGATTAGTGATTAGGTTTTAGATTCTTTTCGGCGACCAGATGCCATTGTCTTACGTACGTTACCTCTGATAGTTCTAGAATTAGTTTTAGTTCTTTGTCCGTTTACTGGGAGGCGTCGCATATGTCTTATACCTCTGTATGACTTAATATCTTTTAATCTTTTTATGTTTGAAGATATCTCACGCTTTAGGGATCCTTCTATAGACATTGTCTCTATTACTTTTCTGATAGCATTTTCCTGATCTACTGTTAGAGTATCTGCTTTTACGATAGGATCTATGCCTACTTCTTTTAGAATCTTACGAGCTCGGGATATACCTATCCCGTAAAGGGCGGTAAGTCCGACATCTAAATGTTTATTATTAGGTATTGTTATTCCAAGGATTCTCATATATAAATTATTGTTTTTGTTTATGTTTAGGATTAGAACAAATAACACGGAGATGACCTTCCCGTTTTACCATTTTACACTTTGCACAAATTTTTTTTACAGCTGATTTAATTTTCATAAATTAATACTCTAAAACGAAAAGAAAATAAAGGGTTGTTACCCTATATTTCGAACTTTTACGTTATCGAATTATACTACACTATTTAAATAAAAATGCAAGAGGTACTTATCCTCTTTTAATAATTCTTCCCTTACCACCATAAGGATCTAAAAGGACTTCGACTCTATCACCTAATAAGACCTTAATCCTATGCATCCTCATCTTCCCAGACAAATAACTGATGATGATTTTACCACCACCTATATCTACTCTAAAGAGTGTGTTTGGGAGGGCCTCAGTGACTATGCCTATCGCAGTATTGTTGTCTCCTTGTTGATTCATTTATGTGAGTATATCATAACAAAAAATATATTTTTCGTCAACTTATTTTAATATTACGCTTATATTTTTTAGTGTATCAGGTAAAACCTTGGACCAAAATGGAAATATCTTAACACTTGCTGTAGAAATACCAGGATCATTCTTAAAAATATTTGGTATATCAGATTTATTTTTACTTATTAGTGAATTTTTCAATGTTGCCAAATCAGGGTTCCATTTTAATGGCAGACTGCCTTTTAATTCAAATTTAAAGCTTTCAATATCCTTAGTTATAATTTGATCCTTGTCTGTAAATTTAAACGAAATCACTGAAAGGTCTGGTAATAATATTTCAGATTTCTCTTTTGGTGTGATGTCAGGCATTAATCTATCTATGATAAGGCTAGATAATTCATTCTCCTTTATTAAAACAGCAGATAGTATCCCCTTCATTTCTAATTTAGCATTTGGGGTCCTAGAATTAGAATCTCCATTAAAATCATAGGAGAAATTCATAGCATCTGGATACAATATATAACCTGGCGGAACCTGAGCCGCAAGTTTTCTTATTAATTTATCTTTAAAATTAGAAGTGTTTGATAAGTATAATTCTTTTTCACTGTCGTCAAGTGAGTATACGAGACCTGAAGATCCACCAGACAAAGGAGTCAAGATTTTCCCATATATTTTGGTATATTTTTTTGTGTCTTTATATGAATTAAAGGAAAACAAAGAAGGGCTTCCATTGTATAAGTCTCCAGAAAGGAAAGATGTTATCCCTGCAGTTACTTCACCTGGTACTATTTTCGTACCATCTTTTGTGTATCCTGGTATGGAGACTGATTTATCTATCTTATAGGTTTTTCCTTTTTCGTCCGAGATGTATGAACCTGAAGTAATCTTTTGTATCTTGGTACTATATTCATTATACAGAGTAATCTCTCCCTTTGACTTAGAAGAAGCTTCTGTTGAGGTAGTCAATATAACATCTTTTATCTCTGTATCATCAACTATCATTACTTCAAATGGTACATTTTCTGTATTATTCTTATAAGCTGTAAATTCTAAGCTTTTTAGTTCAAACGACATATTTTTAGGAATTACAGTAACTTTTGCACTGAAAAATACTGTTGAAACCAAATAAAAAACTCCAATAATTATAGATATGATAAATATAAATATCAACAATTTATTCATAGGCTTTCCGCTATTTGGCATATGAGAAGTCTGGGATATTCTCTGTGGAAAAGAAGA
>CAIJLF010000151.1 GCA_903821415.1 uncultured bacterium
AAAAAAAGGCTTAAGTTCTACGACTTAAGCCTTTTTTTAATTAAAACTAGTATCATCCATCCTAATATCTTCATCGATAATATACTTAATTATATCAATAAAATTAGAAAGGATTTCCATCCATGATTCACTTTCAAGATCAACTGGAAGTATTTGTTTAAATCGAAGTGCATCTACACCACTCAATCCATCATCTTGAAAAATTAGTTTACATTTATCCATTCCCATACGGAAAACAAATGGAGAATAAGGATGTTCACCAAAACAAATACCGCAATCAATCAAATAAAATGTATCGAGATCGTAGAATGCATTAAGACTAAATAATTTTAGAGTATCAAAATTATCTTCTCCTATTTCATAATAGGGATATACATCTACATAATGATAATCATTTTTTTTACTCACTATAAATTCAGTCTGTCTTAGAATAGATAAAATTATATCGAAAATTAAAGGTGGATAATAACTTCTCATCGTTTAGATTTAATTAGTGAATTAATTTTCAAAGAAAATATTCTGACTCCATTAAAACTACTCGATACAGAGTTTGGATCATCGTATTTATCAAATGTGATATTCCATTTCTTTTGATACCAATTAATGACAATTTGTCCTCGGTCGGTATAAATCAAATTTGGTTTATACTTAGATAATTTATTTATGTATGTAGTAGTCAACTTATCTGCGAGAGCAAATCCGTCTTTTGCTTTTTCATGCATAACATAATACTGACCTAAATAAACATCGTTGAGATGAAAATTTTCGATTTTCACATCATTAGCACCATAAAAAATCTTTGCATTTTTGAATGCTTGATCTTCATGAATCAGCTCGAAATTTTTTACTTTCTGAGCTACGGCGACAAAAGTCACAAAAATAAGAAGAAAAAATAAGAGTTTTTTCATAATTATAGATTTTGGTTAATATTACAAATATCTTTATATTTAAGTGTAAATTACCATTATCTATATCTATAGTCAAATATAGCTAAATATACAAAGCCCTGAAGTTTCGCTTCAGGGCTTTGTATATAATTATTAATTTGTAATTACTCTCTTGGCTTCATTGTCGGGAAAAATACAACATCTCGAAGATTTTTCTGTTCTGTGAATATGGCCACTAGGCGATCTATACCCATACCAAAGCCTGTCATAGGTGGCATTCCGTGCTCCATAGCGGTCAAAAAGCCCTCACTGACACCCATAGCCTCCTCATCCCCACCTTCCTTAGCTTTCGACTGGGAAACGAGTAATTCTCTTTGAATTACAGGATTTACAAGTTCGGCATATTGATTTGTTATTTCCGCCCCTGCTATTATTAGCTGGCAGACCTTAGCGGTGCCATTATCATTTTGTTGAGCTAAGGGTTTCAAATCACCAGGGAAATCTGTAACAAAAGTAGGATTGATAATATTTCTTCGTGAAGATTTTTTATAGATTTTATCAAGCAAGTTTCCTCTTCCAAGTTTTTTAACTTCTTCTTCTTTTACTCCCCATTTTAGAGCTTCTATCCTAGCTTCTTCAAGAGTAATAGTTTCAATATTTATATTTGCATCTTTTTGCAATAATTCTCCGAAAGTAATGCGAGGCCAGTCTGCACTCAAGTCTACATCTACACCATTACCTTCATTATCATAAACCTTAAATATATTTTTATTTATTAAATCTAAAGCAATCGATTTTATTAATTCCTCTGTCCACTTCATATTTGTCTCTAGAGTTTGATAAGCTGCATACCACTCGAGCATCGTAAACTCTTGTAAGTGGGTCGGATCAGTGCCTTCATTTCTGAAGTTTTTTCCAATTTCATATACTCTCTCGTATCCACCAACCATAAGCATTTTATGTTCTAGCTCTAATGCAATACGAAGAACCATATCCATATCATAATCATCGTGATGAGTATTAAAAGTCTTAGCCATTGCTCCCCCCGCTTCATTTTGAAGTATAGGGGTTTCTATCTCTAAAAAGTTTTTATTATCAAAATAATTTCTGATATATTTAACAATTTTAGAACGTAATACAAATCTATCGTATACATCTTTATCCATCAATATATCTAAATATCTTTTTCTATATGTCTCTTCAATATCCTGAAGACCATGCCATTTGTCAGGAAGAGGAAGAAGAGCCTTTGTAGCCATCCTCCAATCTTTAATCAGAATACTTTGTTCCCCTCTCTGAGTCACAAACAGTGATCCAGTGACTGATATAAAGTCTCCGTTATCTATCGTATCCACAAAAAGATTGAAAACTTCTTCTGGTAGTTCATCCTTCTTCAGTACTGCTTGAAGTCTATCTTCTCCATCCTGTAATACAATAAATAATATTAATCCTTGTCCTCGTACGATCATAACTCTACCTGCGATAGAAATATGATTACTCTCTGATAATGGAGCTAATTTCTCAAAAGAATCTTTAACTTCTTTTATCGAATAATCACGAACAACAGAGGCTGGATATGGATTCATACCTGCTTCTCTTAATTTATTAATTTTTGATAGTCGCGCAGAGCGCAATTCTTCTATAGAGGCCATGGCTCTATTGTATATCAACTAGAGTATACTTGGCTAGTCCCTTAGGTGTGTTAATAGTAACAACATCACCTTTCTTCTTACCAAAGAGTGCTTCACCAAGTGGCGACTTATTTGAAATTTTGTTCTGAGTCATATCTGCCTCTTCAGCTCCAACTATGCTATATGTAGTTGTTTCTTTTGCTCCTTCCTTTTTAACTATGACTGTTGTGCCTATCTCTACTTTTGTACTTTGATGCTTTTTGACTACTACTGAGGACTGGAGCATGTATTCAATCTGATTTATACGATCCTCTGTCTTTCCCTGATCTTCACGTGCTTGATGGTACTCTGCATTCTCGGATAAATCACCCAATGCTTTAGCTGACTCTAATGCTTCTAATATCTCCTTCCTTTTAACAGTTTTAAGAAATTTTTGTTCCTCAATTAAAGCTTGCTTTTTTTCTTCTGTTATATAATTTGTTTCTTCCATATTCGGTATTGAAAATAGTTTTTTGTTCC
>CAIJLF010000152.1 GCA_903821415.1 uncultured bacterium
GAAGTCTCGTATTGTCCACAACGTGGGGGGGGGTTATCACATCTCTTAAACTAAAAGGCAAAGAGATTCTATATTTCGACCAAGAAACATTTATAGATATAGAAAAATCTGTTAGAGGAGGAATACCAATACTCTTCCCGAACGCAGGGGAGCTTCAAAAAAATGATATTTACCCAAATTTAAAACGCCATGGTTTCGCAAAGAATATGGAATGGAAAGTGGAAAAAATAGAAGATGGATTTAAAGAGACATTAGTAGCAAATGAAGATACTAAAAATGCCTATCCTTATGATTTTAAACTATCTATCATAGGTTTGTTTGAAAGGGACGGCTCTTTTACCTTAAAACAAGAAGTAAAAAATATGGAGAATGATAAGGAATTACCAATATCAACGGGGTTACATCCATACTTCAAAGTTCCTGATGGAGAAAAGAAAGACATAAAATTTAATTTCGAAGAAGGTCAAATAGCGGAAGATAAAATAGATATATGGGCAAACAGTGGAACTGTATATATAGATAATCCAAAAACTAAAAACCCGGAAGCTGTTTTAAATATAGATATACCACGACTAGGAACTATAATCTTAGATATATCTCTAGAATATGAAAAAATATGGATTTGGTCTATACCAAAAAGTGATTTTATATGTATCGAGCCTATGATGAGAGGCTTGAATGGGTTAATAGATAATCCATTTAATATAAAAAATGGTGGTGTTTTTAATGCTTATTTAAATATAAAACTAAAATAAAGTTGATAATAGACCCCTCTCTTAATTTGCCAAAATATAAACTTAGTAATACTATTAAATATAATGAAAAATGAAAATAAATATGTATTAATAATGGCAGGTGGATCAGGCTCAAGGCTATATCCTCGTTCTACGGATAGTCTTCCGAAACAATTTCAACAAATAGTAGGAGATAAAACGCTAATAGAGCAAGCTTATGAAAGAGCTAAAAAAGTAGTTGAGTTTGATCATATATATATATCATCAAATCATAAATACATAGATCTAATAAGGAAGCATCTACCAGAAATACCTGCAGAGAATTATATAACTGAACCAATAAAGAGAAATACAGGGCCAGCTATATCTTTGGCGACTGCTCTTATCTACAAAAAAGATAAAGATGCAATCATCATAGTTACTCACTCCGACCATTTAGTAATAAAGACAGATGAATATGTAAAAGCCATAAAGACAGGAGTCAAAATAGTCAAAGAGAATTCTAAATATATCTTATGTATTGGTATTACACCAACTAGTGCACATACAGGCCTAGGGTACATAGAGAAGGATAAAATATTCAAAAAAACTGATGGTCTCGTCTCGTATAACACAAAAAGATTTGTAGAGAAACCAAACTTAGACTTAGCTAAACAATATGTTTCATCTGGTAACTTTTTTTGGAATGCTGGATATTTTATATATCAGGCTAAAAACTTTTTGAGTGAATTAAAAAAGTTTAGCCCTAAGATCTATGAAGGTGTTATTAAGATATCAGAATCGAAAGAAAGCAAAAATTTCTTAAAAATACTCGATAAA
Organism: uncultured bacterium; assembly: GCA_903821415.1. Lineage (GTDB taxonomy): Bacteria > Patescibacteriota > Minisyncoccia > Phycocordibacterales > UBA9973 > UBA8515. The sequence continues at coordinate 1,554 of CAIJLF010000152.1, forward strand.
GAATTCCTTAAATTTGAGGATATTGCAGTAGATAATCTGATTATGGAGAAAACAAAAAATTTACTTGTTCTACCTGTAGAGATAGGGTGGTCAGATATCGGGAGTTGGGATGTCGTAGCAGATATGGTTAACGTAGGGGATAAAGATATAAATGGTAATTATTTTAAGGGGACTGTGATAAATATAGATACTCACAATACAACCATTTTCTCTCATGATAGCGAAAAGATAATAGCTACAATAGGCCTAGATAATTTTATAATAATCACCACAGAAAATGCGATAGTTATCGTTCCAAGAGGGAGGAGTGAGGATATCAAGAAAATTGTAAACGAAATAATACAAAGAGAAATAAAAAAGATTTAAAAGATTATGAATTTAAGTAAAATTAAAATTCCAAAACAAATAATATACATATACACATTTGCAGTTATTATAAACATATTACGTGTTTTTCTTTTTGATAGTACGGCCTTTCTATATATATTATGGAATATAATACTAGCTACCATTCCTTTTCTTATAAGTTCTATACTTTTAATTTATACAAGAAAAGAAAATATGATTAAACCCTTTTTTATTATAGGTTTTATACTCTGGCTCTTATTTTTACCAAATGCACCATATGTTATTACAGACTTTATACATCTCGGGAGGATACACTCTGTACCGGTGATGTTTGATATATTCGTACTATTTAGTTCAGCATTGGTGTCTCTGCTTATGGGGCTTTATTCTCTGTTACATATGGAAAGGATGCTACTTTTGAAATATAGTAAAAAAATTACAAATATACTTATTGTAATAATTATACTAATTACAAGTTTTGGTATATATTTAGGGCGATTTTTACGTTTTAATAGTTGGGATATTTTTACTAGTCAAAGCTCATTACTCTCTAGTATCTGGAAGATATTCACCCAGTCTAACAATTATGTAAATGTTTATGGTTACACCGTATTATTCTTTGCTTTTATCTACATCTCGTATATTTCGTTTAAAAATAGTAAATTAGATTAATAATTATCACTAAAGGTTATTTGGGTATATATTCATAGTCTTGTTTTCTTCAATGTGTTATAATCGTATCATGGAAAATGAAATAGAAATGGAAATATACCAAGAAGAAAGACCTTGGGGAAATTTTAGGAGATTTATAAACAACACTCTTTCTACTGTAAAAATAATAACAGTTAATCCGAACGAAGAGCTAAGCCTACAGAGTCACAATAAAAGAAGTGAATTCTGGAGAGTGATTAGTGGGAGTGGTACTTTTGTAGTGGGTGAAACTATCAATAAAGTTGAAGTTGGAAGTGAACAAGATGTTCCAGTTTTAGCTAAGCATAAAATGTCAGCAGGAGATAGTGGTATGCAGGTATTAGAAATCGGGCTAGGTGAGTTTGATGAGAATGATATAATACGTTACGAGGATAAATATGGCAGAGTTTAATAATTTATATGGCTACAGTTGCAAATAAAAAAACTAAAAGTAAAGTAAAAACAATTTTTAAAAAAATTGTTTCATCCTCTGGGCCAGTTAAAAAAGTATTAAAAAAGAAGGTTCTTTCAGATATTAAAACAAATAAAATTAAAAAAGTTCTAATAAAGAGAAATACAATTAAAACTTCTATTCCTAAAAATAAAAAGATTATTAAGAATAAGCTTGTCTTAAAGAAGAAAAAATTTGTATCAAACAAAAAGAAATTAGAAAAAAAGGTTGAAAAGAAAGAACATATAACTCATAAAGAAGAAAAAGTTAAATTAAGAAAGGTTTCTCATAATCCGATAATTTCTCCAACTTTATACAGCTGGGAATCAAAAGCAACTTTTAACCCTGCGGCATTTGAGCATCAAGGTAAAGTTTATATCGTTTATAGAGCTATCGGGGAAGATGATTCTTCTGTCCTTGGATGTGCAGTGAGTTTAGATGGACTTAATATTGAAAATAGATTAACACATTTTATATATAAAAGATTTTTTGAACTTGCTAAAGTAGGGGAGAAGATAGATTATGTCTCAGGAGGAGGGTGGAGCGGGGGATGTGAAGACCCTAGAATAACATTGATAGATGACACTATATATATGCTATACAATGCATTTGATGGATGGGGTTCTATAAGAGTAGGACTAACATCTATAAAACTCAATGATTTTACAAATAAAAAATGGAACTGGAAAAAAGGCGTATTGATTTCTCCCTTAGGTCAGAGGCATAAAAATTGGGTTCTTTTTCCAGAAAAAATAAATAATAAATTTGTAATTCTTCACAATATTCATTCAAAAAATATTTCTAATGTAAGAGTGGAATATTTTGATAAATTAGATGAAGAAGATTTTAAAAATGCAAATTTTGAAAGCCCAGATCCAAATGCATTACCAGACAGACCTTGTGCTTGGCATTCTCGTATGAGAAGTGTAGGACCACCACCAGTAAAAACTAAAATTGGATGGCTTGTATTGTATCATGCTATGGGGATAAATGAACCGAATAAATATAAGCTCGGAGCAATGATACTAGATCTAAAAGACCCTACAAAGATTTTATATCGTTCAAATTCTCCAATACTTGAACCAGATGAAGTGTATGAGAAAAGAGAACACCAGGGGATTGTATATTCTTGTGGCGCTGTTATTAAAAATAAGAAATTATATGTATATTATGGTGGGGGAGATAAGTTTGTTTGTGTTGCCTCAATCCCTCTACAGGAACTAGTTGATAGTATGAAAAAAGATAAAATTATTAAACTAAAGAATACTAAAAGTATTTAAAATAAATAATATATGTATGTAGTTAAAAGATCAGATCATAACCCTATATTAGTTCCCAATAAAAATCATTACTGGGAGGAATTTGCTACATTTAACTTGTGTCCTGTTCAAAAAGGAAATAAGATTTATGGATTTTATCGTGCTATCTCTGCTGTGGATAAAATATTAAAACAGCAACAAGTTTCAATCATAGGGAAGGGAGTAAGTAATATGAGTGGAATTCATTTTGATAATCGTGAGCCTTTTATCGTTCCCGAAGAACCTTGGGAGGTTCACGGATGTGAAGATCCCAGGGTAACCTTCTTTGAAGGTAAGTATTATATCTTCTACACAGCTCTCTCGGGATTCCCATTTAAGGCTGACAATATAAAAGTAGCAGTTGCTGTCACTAAGGATATGAAAAAAGTGGATGAGCGTCATCTCGTAACAAACTTTAATTCAAAAGCAATGACTCTTTTCCCTGAGAGAATTAACGGCAAAATCACAGTTATTTTCTCTGCTCATACAGATATGCCTCCTGCCAAGGTCTGCATAGCTCAATTTGATAATATAGAACAGCTATGGGATGAGTCGTACTGGACAAAATGGGAAAAGGAAATAGATACTCATGTTGTTGATTTTACTCGTAATTCTTATGACCATTTAGAAGTAGGGGCTCCTCCTGTAAAAACAAAATATGGATGGCTTTTAGTTTATTCTCATATTCAAAACTATTTTCCTCATCCAGACAATTTAGATCGTATTTTTGGTATAGAGGCATTGCTTCTAGATATTGATGACCCCACGAAAATAATAGGAAGAACCAAGGGTCCTATACTTGCTCCTGAAGAATCTTACGAGCTTTCTGGGTATATCGCAAATATTGTTTTTCCTACAGGAGCATTGGTCAAAAAGGATACTTTAAGTATTTATTATGGCGCAGCTGATACGACTACCTGCGTCGCATATGTAAATCTTACAGACCTTATCTCGAGTATGTATGTAAAGACTGCAGAGGAATGGAGCTTCAAGCGTAGTCCGACAAATCCTATAATAAGTCCAAAGAGCGAAAATAGTTGGGAGGCTACAGCTACCTTTAACCCAGCTGCAGTTTTACTCGATAATAAGGTTCACATTTTATATCGTACTCTTTCTAGTGATAACACTTCGTATCTCGGATATGCTATGAGTAAGGATGGAATAAATATAGACGAGAGATTAAATGTTCCTATCTATTCTCCTAGAGAAGATTTTGAAATGAAAAAAGTTACGAATGGAAATTCAGGGTGTGAAGACCCACGTATTTCGCAGATAGGGAAGAAGTTATATATATGTTATACAGCATATGATAGTATAGGCCCACCTCGTGTCGCGATAACGTCTATAACAAATAAAGATTTTCTTGAACACAAATGGAACTGGAGTAAGCCTATACTGATAACTCCTCCTGGCTTTGATGACAAGGATACTTGTATATTCCCTGAGAAATTAAAAGAAGGGTACTTTGTTTTGCATAGAGTCGGGAATGAAATCTGTGGAGATTACTTGAGAACCCTAAATTTTGAAAATGATGTTATTAAAAAATGTATCCGTATTATAGGGCCAAGGTTTAATTCATGGGATGGTCTCAAGGTTGGAATATCTGCTCCTCCTATTAAAACAAAGTATGGATGGGTACTGCTTTATCATGGAGTTTCAAAAAGTCACAATACGTACAGAGTTGGAGTTTTACTTCTCGACTCAAAGGACCCTGCTATAGTACTCGCTCGCTCTTCTGATGCAATTTTTGAACCAGAAACTGATTATGAAAAAGTTGGAATAGTGAATAATGTAGTCTTCCCTTGCGGAATGGTACTAAAGGATGATCTTCTGTATATATATTATGGTGGGGCTGATAAGGTAACAGGTGTCGCTACTATGAAGCTTTCAAACTTGGTAAGCGCACTCGTGAGGGGTTCAAAGCTGGGAGAGTAATATGATTTGAAATTTTGACTAAATATGTTATAATAAACAAAGGGCCAAAAGCCCTTTGTTTCATTTATGGAAAAAGATAAAGACTATTCAAATTTACATAGAAGCCTAGTACTTAAATACTACTGGCAAGTTATCAAACGATTTAAGATATCGTTTTTTGCCTTTATCTTTTTTATTATTCTGGTTTCTATTATGGATGTTTATATTCCATTCCAGTTTTTAAAACTTTTCAATATATTCCTTACTAATAATTTCTCTTTCGTTAAACAAGCTCAAAATCTCTTTCTTTTTATTTTTGCTCTGAAAATATTTAGTTGGGGACTTAGAAGAGCTATTGAGTTCACTGACTTTTATTTTGTATCACACGTCGATGCAGGACTAAGACAGCAAGCCTTTTCATCAATGATGAAACATTCAAAATCTTTTTTTGCTAATAATTTCAGTGGATCATTGACTCAGAAAATAAATAAATATATAAAGGCTTTTGAAAAGCTAAATGATAGGTTTATAAGAGATGGAGTTGCCTTGGTAGTTAAATCTATCGGTACAGTTTTTGCTATTTTTGTATTAATACCTAAATATTCATTAATGCTTGGTGTTTTCTGTTTTGTATTTTTATTAACAGCAATGCTCTATACAAGATGGAAACTAAAATATGATATAAAAGCAGCATTATCTGATACTAAAACACACGGAGCACTAGCTGATTCTATAAGTAATCATCCATCAGTTCAATTTTTTGCTGGGCATGAATACGAAAATGAAAGAATAAAAGAAGTTGTCGCAGAGCAACAAAAAGCTTATTTATTTAATTGGAATTTGTGGGGGTTACTTGGTACTATTCAGGGATTTCTTATTTTGATTATTGAGTTTGTTATTTTTTGGTATGCGATTGGAGACTGGAAGCTAGGTTTAATAACCCTTCCTATCATTGTTCTAATCCAAAATTATCTTGGTCGACTAGTAGAAAACCTATGGGATTTTGCTTCTATAACAAAAGCTTTCTATGAAGCCTTTTCCGATGCACAAGAGATGGCCCTCATAATGGAGTTACCTTATGAAATTAAAGATGGGGACAAGGAAACCTTGAATAATGTTAAAGGAGAAGTAGTTTTTGAAAATATTACTTATATTTATGATCAAAACAATACAAAAGTTTTTGATGATTTTTCTCTAACTATTCCGGCAGGACAGAAGATAGCTCTAGTCGGGACTTCGGGTGCAGGGAAATCAACTTTTGTGAATCTTTTAATGAGATTGTATAATCTGACTGCGGGCAATATATTAATCGATGGTATTGATATTAGTTCTGTTTCCCAGAAAAATCTACAAGAAAATATAGGATTTGTACCGCAAGATCCAGCTTTGTTTCATAGAACATTGATGGAGAATATCAGATATGGAAAGCGTGGAGCATCAGATGAAGAAGTGATAGAAGCTAGTCGTTTGGCAAATTGTGATAAATTTATAAATAAATTACCACTTGGTTATTATACTTATGTAGGAGAGAGAGGTATAAAGCTTTCAGGAGGGGAGCGCCAAAGAGTAGCTATCGCAAGGGCTATTTTAAAAAATGCACCGATATTAGTTTTAGATGAAGCAACTTCAGCCTTGGATTCAGAGTCAGAAATGTTGATTCAGGAAGCACTTCAAAATTTGATTAAAAATAAAACAACAATAGTTATAGCTCATAGACTCTCGACTGTCCGCGCGATGGATAGAATAATAGTCATAGAAAACGGAAAGATAGTGGAAGATGACAATCATAGCGAACTTCTAGAAAATAAAGATGGTATATATAAAAGACTTTGGGATATACAGTCTGGAGGATTTGAAAACGAAAATTAAAAAACCTGAGAATTAATTCTCAGGTTTTTTATTTATTTAATTGTTACTACTACTATCTCTGGTACAGTACCTATTCGTATTGGGACCATTGCTGTCCCTACTCCATAGCTCGTGATTTCAGCTGTATCTTTTGTGTAAGTTAATCCGTGGAAATATTTACCAGCAATCATTTTGACTAAAAGAGTAAAAGGGAAGAACTGACCTCCGTGTGTATGTCCAGATAAGACAAGAGAGGCACCGTTGTCAGCTAGCTGTGAAGTATCCTTAGGGTCATGCATCAATATGATACTAGGAATACTCTTGTCATACTTTACTTTGGCTAACTCATTATTGATTTCATCCTTACCTTTCATGGCTCCGTAAGGTATTCCAATAATCTGGGTGTTGTTCACGATAACTTTTTTGCCTGTTATATCATTTATATTTTTAGGAAAGTTTTCTTTGAAAACATTATATTCTTGGCTGTAACTTTCATGGTTTCCTTCAACATAATAATTTCCAAGATTGGATTTTAAGTCATCAATAGGAGCAAAAGCTTTTGAATAGGGGAATGAAGGGCCATCAATCAAGTCTCCTAGGTTAAAAGTGATATCTGGTTTCTCACTATTAACAATATCTACAATTTTTTTCATAAATTTTTCACGTCTGATTAATCCAAGGTGAGTATCTGAAACGAGCACAATCTTCTTTCCTTTCCATAAAGGAGAAAGAGAAGGGGAGGTAACTTCTATCCTGACTGTGCGGATATTACTCGCATTAATTATACCTATGACTGTTGTTGCGATGGAACAAAATATCAGAATAATAGTTATTAATTTTATAGGAATACTAAATCCTAAATAAGTATTTAGTAGTAATAGTATGGAAATTAAAAGAGTGGTAATCACTAGATAAGTAAGTAATCCGAGCCATATTCCACCCGCTGTATAAATCCAAGAATTCAACAAAGAGAAATTCTTCCCTCCATATGCCATTGATCCTACAAACATTAATGGTAGAACTATACCCATTGTAAGCATCGTGTTCTTGATATATGTGTAGCGTAATAGACCTAATCTATTTAAAGATATGAATATTAGATACTCACCGACAGTGATAACTATTAAAAAAACTATAAAGATAAAAGTATATCGCATAAAGATAGTTATTTTTTGTTATTATTAATAGACTTGACAATAAAGAACCCGATGATTATAAAAGTTATGATAGGTGATATATAAGAAGGTATCTCTACTCCAAATGCATCCATCATCATAATAATCCCTAGAACGAAAATAGAATACATAGCACCATTCTTCAAATAAGCATACTTTTTAATACGATCAATATTGCCTATTGTTAACTTCCTTAAAACGAAAGCTCCAAGTCCATTCCCTAATATAATAAGGGGGACGGAAAGAGTGAAAGCAAAGGCACCGAGCACTCCATCTATAGAGAAAGTCATATCTATTATTTCTAAATACAATATCTTACTAATGTCAGACATTTTATTGTCTGATGAGAGTAGTGCCTTTTCACCCTTTTCAGCATTTTCTTTGAATCCGTGAGTAATGAAAAATGCTGTTGATCCGATGACGGCAGAGAAAGCGAGCATTGGATTAATCTTGATCGCATACCATACAACTGTCGCTAAGAGTATTGATACTACAGCAAAAAACCAAACACCATTGGCTTGGAAGAATCTCTCATGTCTGAGACCGAAGTTCTTTGTTTCAAGAAATAGCCAGTGAAAGAATAGAAATACTAGAAATATACCTCCACCTAGAAGTAGTATAGGAGCTGACTTATGGACTGCGTCTAAAATACTAGGGTCATTTGAAAATGCTGCAGTGAGAGAGCCCATAAATCCTAATGAAGGCATAGTCGCCCAAATGATAGCCCAAGGGAGAAGTCCACGAACGACAAAGACAGCAAAGAAAAATCCATATAAAAGAAACCATTTTCTTCCTTTTTTACCCATTGTACCTAATACTTCAGCGTTTATAACCGCGTTGTCTATACTACTGATAATCTCAAAAAGACAAAGACCTAAAATTGTAATTATTATTGTTCCTGTTGTCATATATCGTATTATACATTTTTTTCTTTCTTATGGTACATTAAATACATGTTCAAAAATAAAACAATTACAACAATTTTCTTTACCATTTTTATCGACTTACTTGGTGTGGGTATACTTATACCTGTTATACCTCTTCTTTTCGCAAGTCCACTTTCAGAATTCTATATCCTACCTGCAGATGTTAGTGTTAAAGCGGGGTATCTACTGCTAGGGCTTCTTATCGCTGTATATCCGATAGGTCAATTCTTGGCGACACCAATCTTGGGTCAGCTCTCAGATATATATGGTAGAAAGAAGATTTTAGCCATATCACTTGCTGGGACATCTGTATCATATTTTCTTTTTGCAATTGGAATAGTTACTCATAATATTCCACTTCTTTTTATTTCTAGATTCTTTGATGGACTAACTGGGGGAAATATATCTGTAGCCCAAGCGATGATAGGGGATGTCAGTACGAAAGAAAATAGAGCCCGCAACTTTGGTATGATAGGTGCAGCCTTTGGCTTAGGATTTATTTTCGGCCCATTCCTAGGAGGAAAACTTTCTGACCCGCATACTCTCTCTTGGTTTAGTGCTACTACACCTTTTTACTTTGCTGCCATATTGGCATTCTTAAATATGCTTTCTGTATTATTCGTTCTAAAGGAGACAAACAAGCATATGCATCCACATAGGCTAACTTGGAATAAATCTATTAGTAATATAGTAGAAGCCTTAAAGATAAAAGAGTTGAAGGCTATCTTCTTGACTGGTTTTTTCTTTAATGCAGGCTTTACATTTTTCACAACATTTTTCTCAGTGTATTTAATTAAAAAGTTCGGCTTTGATCAGGGTAATATAGGAGACTTCTTCGCCTATATAGGTCTCTGGTCTGTTATCACTCAAGGATTTGTGACCAAGTATGTAGCAAAAAGGCTTTCAGAAGAGAAAGTGCTCAAATGGAGCTTGGTGGCTACGGGAATAATAGTGCTTGCATGTTTCTTACTACAGCATGCTTGGCAGATATACTTAATTCCTCCATTTTTCGGACTTGCAACTGGCTTAACTATGGCAAACTTAGGAAGCTTGCTATCTAAATCTACCGACCCTAAGACTCAAGGTAAAATTTTCGGTATTAATTCCTCTGTTCAGGCCCTAGCCCAGCTAATACCTGCTATTATATCAGGATTTATCGCTGCACTTTTGACTCCAGAGTCTCCTATAGTCATCGCATCAGTATTTATGCTTTTTGGAGCTTTTGTTTTTATAAGGCTTTATAAAAAGAGTATTAGATAAATTAAAATAATTTGTTTTTATACTCAAAAATCTTTGGAAATTGCAATTTTTGAAGATTTTTTAATTTTTAAAAGGATAAATTTTTTAGATAAAAATATCCTTTAATGGTAGTGCTTTCACGGTGTTATTCAGGCAGTTCTTAAAATCTATTGACGCCTTGCCAATATTTTAACATAGTGTATAAATTGCTAATTTTCGCTTGGCTTTCAAGTTGGGGTAGAGGTATAATGTAAACCCATAAAGTTTTAGGGGACATTATTAACTAAATTAAAAAAATATGCCTTCAAAAAAGAAAGTGCTAAGTGTTAAAAAAGAAATAAAAAAGGTCATAGAAAAAAGAGAAGAGGCTGTCGAAAAAAAACCAAGTAAGAATATTTTTATTAAAAGCGTTATAAAGAGAGATGGAGTTTCTGTCCCTTTCGACCTTGATAAAATCGCGAATGCTGTTAATAAAGCTATGCTTGCAAGTGGTGAAGGATCAATGAAGGAAGCAGAGATGGTGGCTAATAGGGTGATGATGGAAATCGTCAAAATAGCCAAGAAATATAAGAACTTTATCCCAACAGTTGAAGGCGTCCAGGATACAGTCGAGCAAGAATTGATGCTCTCGGACTTTGTTAAAACATCCAAGAATTATATTCTCTATCGTGAAGAGAGAGCCCGTCTACGATCTCATAGTGTAGTCGTTCCTCCTCATGTAAAAAAACTTGCAGATGAAAGTAAAAAGTATTTTAGAAATCCACTTTCTGAATTTGTTTACTATCGTTCATATGCAAAATGGATAGAGGAAGAAGGAAGACGCGAGACTTGGGTAGAGACCATCGATAGATATATGGACTTCATGAAAAGCAAGATAGGTAAGATGCTGAAAGAAGGAGAGTACAGTGAGATACGCGAAGCTATACTAAAGCAAGAAGCAATGCCATCAATGAGGCTTTTACAGTTTGCAGGACCTGCAGCTGATAAGACCAATGTCTGTGCCTACAACTGTTCATTCGTAGCACCATCAAAATTTGAAGACTTCGGAGAAATAATTTATATATCAATGTGTGGGACAGGAGTAGGATTCTCAGTTGAAAGTAAAAATATACAATCTCTACCACAGATTAAAGTTCAAGGGAATAAAAAGCTTCCTGTTTATATCGTACCAGATACAAAGGAAGGATGGGCTGATGCTTTTGTTCTCGGTATGAAGACTTGGTTCAATGGGGAAGATGTTGATTTTGACTTCTCTTTGCTACGTCCTGCAGGAGCAAGACTTAAAATAATGGGAGGAAAGAGCTCTGGACCTAAGCCTTTGATAGACTTACTCGGATTTACGAGAGAGCGTATTTTACGTAGACAAGGAAGACACCTTCGTAATATAGATGCCCATGATATCATCTGTAAAATAGGTGAATGTGTAGTTTCTGGAGGGGTTCGTCGTAGTGCCCTTATATCTCTTTCTGACTTAGATGATTCTGATATGCGTGATGCAAAGAACGGACAATTCTGGAACAACGAAGGACAAAGAATGCTCGCCAATAACTCCGCTGTTTATAATGTAAAGCCAACAGAAACAGAATTCCTAAAAGAATGGATTGCCCTTATGGAGTCAGGTTCCGGCGAAAGAGGTATCTTTAACCGTGAATCTCTATATAAGACTTTACCAAAACGAAGAATAGAAAAGTCTGCTAATTATATCGGAGAGATGGGGACAAATCCTTGCGGAGAGATTATTCTTCGCTCAAGACAGTTCTGTAATCTATCAGAAGTGGTTGCTCGAGCAGAGGATACAGAGGAAGATCTAATGAGAAAAATAAGAGTAGCTACAATACTAGGTACTTATCAATCAACACTTACAAAATTTGGTTACTTGTCTAAGGAATGGAAAGAAAATTGTGAAGAAGAGAGGCTCTTGGGTGTATCTGTAACAGGACAGTGGGATTCAAAACTTTCTCGTGACCCAGATATGCTAAAGAAGCTTCGTCTAGAGGCAATACGTGTAAATAAAATATATGCAAAGAGATTTGGTATAAGTGAGTCAACTTGTATAACGGCAGTGAAGCCTTCTGGAACAGTATCTCAGACTGTAGACTGTGCTTCTGGAATGCATCCTCGTCATGCACCTTACTATATACGACGTATCCGTATTTCAGCTACAGATTCACTGTTTAAAATGATGAAAGATCAAGGAGTCCCTTATCACCCAGAGGTAGGACAGAGTCACGAAGATGCAAATACTTTTGTTCTAGAATTCCCAATGAAGGCACCAGAGGATGCAATTTGTAAAGATGATATTTCTGCCCTAGAACAGCTTGAACACTGGAAAGTTGTAAAAGTTAACTACACAGAGCACAATCCTTCTGTAACAATATCTGTAGGGGAGAATGAATGGATACAAGTAGCTCACTGGCTATACCAAAACTGGGATATAGTAGGAGGACTATCATTCCTACCAAGAAGTAACCATGTATACCAGCTAGCTCCTTATGAAGCTATTGATGAAAAGACTTACAAAGATCTTATAAGTAGAATGCCAGACTTTGACTTCTCTAAAATAGTAACTTATGAACTACGTGATGAGACTGAAGTAAAAAGAGAACTAGCGTGTGTCGCAGGAGTTTGTGATATAGTCTAATAATTAATTATGAAAAATAAGCTTAAATACATAATCGCCTTTTTGACTGTCTTTACCTTTAGGCTTATGCCATTTAGGGCTCCAAATGTCGAGCCAATAATGGCATTTATAATGCCTTTTGGAAAAGTATATGGTGGCTTGATGGCTTTTATCTTTGGATTTTTAAGTATTGCTTTGTTTGACTCTGTGACTTCAGGCTTCGGTATCTGGACACTAATAACAGCTTTAGCTTATGGTCTACTAGGACTAGGAGCAAGCTATTATTTCAAGAAGAGAAGTGGCTGGAAAAGTTATGCAAGCTATGCATTTATAGCGACTATCTTCTACGATGTAGTAACAGGATTAACTATAGGTCCGCTATTCTTTCATCAGTCATTTATGGTGTCTTTGATAGGGCAAATTCCTTTCACTGTACTTCATTTGCTAGGTAACGTATCTTTTGCTATAGTTCTATCACCAGTTATCGAAATATGGGCAAAGAAAGAATTTGCTGCTTCTCTCTTGAAAGAGAAAGTATTAGTTGTAAGTTAATTGTATATTAAAATTTTAAATCTAAGTATTTGGAAGTGAGGTGAGATTCCTCCACTGTGCCGCAACGGTAATACTCGAAAGAGGTAAGTCCGGTCTTAATACTTTGATGTTTCCCGAGCAGGAGAATATATTTATTTATATGTGGTTTAAAAGCCCCTCCGACTCAAATCGGAGGGCTTTTATTTTTTAATTCCATAAACATATGAAAAAAAATCATACCAAAGTTATAATAATAGTTTCATTATCTATCCTACTTATTGTCAGTCTTTCCCCCCATTTTAATTCCTCTAAGAATTATCAAAAAATAGATTTGAAAATAAATCCTAATTCTATAATTTCAAATAAAGTAGAAACTAAAATTGAAGCAAAGGTGAATTCTCAAGCTAATTATTTAGTAGAGAATAAGTCAAAAAATATAGAAGTTTCCTTAATGGTTTTAGATAAAACATACAGTATTGAAGTTCCAGAAAACTCTTCAGTTTTTGATGCTATGAAGAAAATAGAAGAAGAAAGTACAAAAGATAATTCATTTAGTTTTAAATATAATGAACATTTAGGATTAGGTGCTTTTATAAATAGTATCGATGGAATAGATGGAGAACCAGGCAAATATTGGATTTATTATATAAATAATAATAAAGCATCGATTGGGGTTTCAAAATATGTTTTAAAAA
>CAIJLF010000153.1 GCA_903821415.1 uncultured bacterium
CACCAATGAAGGTGCTCTTATAATACCCTATTATTTAACAAAAAACTACTCTATAATACCTAGCTTTTCAATAATTTGAGGCTTGTTGAAGCCAACAATTATTTTATCTTCAATAATTATAACAGGGACTCCCATCTGTCCACTTTTATCCATCATTTCTTTCCTTTTTTCCAAATTTGTAGATACATCAAAGTCTTCGAATTCTACTCCTTTTTCTTTAAAGAAATCTTTTGCCATATGACAAAAATGACATGTAGGTGTGCTATAAACTGTAACTTTACTCATAAATATTTATTTAATTAATTAATAATTCAAAACTATTTTTAGTATATCATAATAAAAAAAATAGCAACATCTTGACATGAAATATACACAAGTCAATAAATACCTATTTAAGTCAATGTGCGGAATACGGGAATCGAACCCGTGTCTCAACCTTGGGAAGGTCGCATATTACCATTATACTAACCCCGCAATTTTATTTATTAAAGATACTTTTTACCCACTCTACAAAACCATGCTTACTCTCAACCTCTGTTATCGGTGATTCAACCTTCTCTTCGTCCACAATAGTTACCATCTTCTCATCTGGCTTTACCACTTGATATTTGTCCCTTATCGTTTCTTCTACTCCTTCTTCTGTCTTCAGTTTTCCTATATCAGTATTAAGACTTTTCTCTCTGTTACGCAAAGTCTCTATATTTGATAAAATCAAATCCTTTTTTCTGGCAGTTTCCCTCTCTTTTGAAGATAAACCTAGCATACTGTATGAAAATAATATTAAAATGCATAAAAGTAAAAATAATACTAAGGGTGACTGCCAAAAACTATTTTTATTTTTCTTGTTGAATTCGGCCATAAATAGTGCTATTATTATAGCATGTTTTTCGGTCAAAAAAATAAGAAAAGAATAGAAAGAGTCTTCGGTATAATATCGATATTAGTTATTGTTAGTATGATTTTGCTTTATATGCCTGTTTTGTTTAAATAAACATACAGAAATCTAATCATTACTACTACGCATCATCTTCAAGAACACCTCGTGAGAGATGTTTATTTTTGCGCTTGATTGCATCCTCTTTTTACCTTTCTTCTGCTTCTCAAGCAACTTCTTCTTACGACTTACATCCCCTCCTCCCACGACTTTACTTCCATGCATCAGAACATCTTTACGAAATGCAGAAACTGCCTCAGATGAGATGATCCTACCTAAAGCTTTCGCTTGAATCTTGAAGGCAAATTGTTGTCTAGGGATTATTTTTTGTAATTTCTCTACTTGATACTTTGCTTCATCTTCAACTCTCCTCCTAGATACGACACGTGAGAAAGCAGGCATTACTTCATTTGCTACTATTATATCCATACGTACTACATCAGCTGGCTTGTATTCTCCAATCTCATAAGATATAGAAGCATATCCAGAAGTAAGACTTTTCATATCATCAAAAAAGTTTCTCATCAGCTCTCGTAGTGGCATCTCTAGGTCAACGGCAGATCTATTGTCACCAAAGTTATCTGTACTCTTAATAGTCGCTTCGTGTTCATACAAAAAAGGCATCAGATAACTAGTATATATAGAAGGAGTGATAATCTTTACATTTACCCATGGCTCGAAAATTTTTAAGACATTACCATCATCAGGGAAAAGATGTGGAGAGTATATTGTTTCTGACTTACCATTTCTAAGCTCTACTTTATAAGTAATAGAAGGCATCGTAACTATAAGTTCTAAGTCGAACTCCCTATTCAACCTCTCAGCTATTATCTCTAGATGCAACATTCCGAGGAATCCACACCTGTATCCTCTACCTAGTGAACCAGAAGACTCTTCTTCATATGAGAAAGATGAATCTGATAACCTTAGACGACTTAGAGCTTGCTTAAGGTTGGGGAAGTCGTCCTGACTTTCGGGATAGACAGAAGCCCATACTACAGGCTTTGGATTCATATATCCTGGTAGTGCGTGTGCTGGCTTTTTAGTATAAGTTATAGTATCTCCTACAGAAGCAATTCCAGGCTTCTTAATACCTGTAACTATGTATCCTATCTCCCCTGTTCCTATCTTATCCTTTGATTCTTCCTCAGGTGAAAAAGTCCCTACTTCAAGACAGATGAATTTCTCTGAAGATACAGCGAATAATAAAGACTCCCCTTTTTTAAATTCTCCTTCTACTACACGCACGTAGACGATGACTCCTCTATGATTATCATATTTAAAATCGAAGACTAGAGCACGGGCTCCGTCATTTTTAGCAACTTCTAGCGATGGTTCCTTGGGAGAAGGAATCCTGTGAATAATTTCATTTAATAACTGAGATACTCCCTGCCCCGTTTTCCCCGAGACAAGTAGTATAGAATCTGGATCTATGTCTAGGAGAACTGCTACCTCCATCTTAACTTCATCTACCATAGCCAAGGGTGAATCTATTTTCGAAAGAACTGGGATTATAACAAGGCCTGAATCACGAGCCATCTGTAGTGTGGTAAGAGTCTGAGCCTGTACACCTTGAGTGGCATCCACAAGTAGTATAGAGCCTTCTACAGCCTTTAAAGCACGTGATACTTCATAAGAGAAGTCTATGTGGCCCGGGGTATCTATCAGATTTAAAATATACTTCTCATTATTTAGCGCATATTCCATACGGACAGGCTGCATCTTGATAGTTATACCCCTCTCTCTTTCTAGCTCCATTGAGTCTAAGACTTGGTCCTTCATTTTACGTTTTTCTATCGTAGCTGTTACTTCTAGCATCCGGTCTGCTAAGGTGCTTTTGCCGTGATCTATATGTGCGATAATTGAAAAATTCCTAATAGATTTAATATCCATAGGTTTATACTAGCAAAAAAAGCCTTAATTTCAAAGGAATCAAATTCTTTCAAAATATTTACAAGATTGATTATTATAGTTCTCCCTGTTCTGGTACTACTATATTTCTATTCGTTAGTTTATGACCAAGTATACTGATTATATTCAGGAGCTGAATATTTTTTAATAAAAGCAATACAATAACTCCAAATAAAATACCGATAATTCCAGAAATAAAACCTTGTAAGAAAATACCCATAAACGTATCTATGTTAAAAATTCCACTAAAAAAGTTCAAGGAAATGTACGCAAAAAGACCCATAGTGACTGATCCGAGTAAACTTTCATAAAAAGTCTTGTAGAGCATGGACTGACCTTTAATCAAAAAATCTTTCTTAAATAAAACCCAAATTGAAAAGAAATTAACAAGAGAACCCAGAGTATAAGCAATAGGTAAAGCGAGCATTATAGTCCCTGGTACATCCTTAACTCTTAATATAGATTCTAGAACATTTAAAATGTGAGGATAATGCTTAAAAACATATAATAAGATATAAGTGAAAAATATTACAAAGAAAGATGACAGCATATTTACGATGAGTGGTGTCTTTGTTCTAGCTGCAGCATAATATCCTCGGACAAACAGAAGAACTAAACTCTGTGTTACCAATGAAATAATAAAGAGAGCACTAGCTGCAGCAGTAAGTCTCGTATCAGCCCAGGAGAAAGTACCAGTACCCAAGACGACACGCACAATCTGAGCACGCAAAACTATAATCAAAACTATAATGGGCAATGACCAGAAGATAATCTGCTTTGCTGCTCCTATGATATGCTCGATGAATTTATCCATCTCGTTTAAAGAAAAAGATCTCGCTAGGACAGGAAAAGCTGCCACAGAATAAGATATACCTATGATACCTACTGGTACTGATTGTAAATTGAATGAAAATGTAAACAACGATATAGAACCTTCTTTCAAAGTAGAAGCCATAGCGATGATGACAAGCAAGGCTAGGCTATTACAAGAAAGTGCCAAAGTTCTTGGTAGAGACAACTTCATTACCTGGAAAATTTCTTTCCAATTTATTTTAGGAATAAATCTAGGAAATAGTTTATGCTTAACTACAACTGGTACTTGGACAAGTAGATGCATAATGGCTCCTAGGATAACTCCCATAGCCAAACCATACACTCCGAAAACAGGATAAAAATATATTATGCCCGTTAGAATTCCTATATTGTAAAAAATCGGAGAAAGAGAAAATATAAAGAAATTCCTAAACAGTTGAGTTACTGACCCAATTAGATTAGAAAGACCTATAAATATCGGAGACAACAACATTATTCGGCTCGTTAATACAAGAGAAGACAATTGAGCCTTATCGAAACCTGGAGCAATATAATGCGCTATATATGGCATAAATACTGAAACTAAAAAACTTACCACAATCATAAAAACCATATAAGCACTAAATACATTATTTAAGAATTCTCGTGCTTTAGTATTGTCATTGTCCTGTTTGATCCTATCCATCAGAAAAGGAAGAAGTACCGTAACAGAAGCTAGAGAAGCTATAGATATATACAAAAAGTCAGGAACACGAAAAGCTGCATAATATATATCCAAAACTCTCCCAGGACCGATAGCACTAGCTAGCATCCTATCTCTTATCAAACCGAGTATTTGAGACAAAAAAGCGAAACCGCCAAGCAATAAGGCGGCTTCGTTTATTCCGTTAAATTCTCTATTGAAGAATGTTAGAATCTTTTTTGGCATTATAAAACTCTATTGTTTTACTGCTGGCAGTTTATTATTTTTATCTAGAGTAGTTTTGGCATCTGTTCCTACTGTAGGAACCACTGCTGGTGCGACTTCAGTAGTTCCATTTGAGATTGAATCTATAGCCTTCTTAATATCTTGGTTACCAGGAAGAACTTTACCCAATATCTTAAACTGAATCAGAGCATCAGCATTTCTTCCTGCCTTCTGATAAGCGAGTCCTAGTAGATAATGCGCATCAAGATAATTATTATTTATCAATACAGCTTGCTCAAAGGCTCCTATAGCATTTGTATAATCGTTATTATTATAACGCAACAATCCTAGTCTAAAGAATATATTTGAATCATTTGGTGATAGTTGTGCTGCTTTCTCTATCTGTTTTATAGCAGCTGCAGGATTTCCTTCGTTTGTCTCGATTTGTGACAGTAAGAATAATGCATCCGTATAATTTAATTTGAGGTTAAGAGCCTGCGCTATTAATTTCCTTGCAGCTTCATTATTTTTCTTAGAAAACTCCAGCTGAGCTTTTGCTAATATAACTGAAGGATTATTTGGTGATAAATCTGCTGCTCTTGAATATGAAGTATTTGCACTTTCATAACTACCATCGACACCAAGAGGAACCAAAGCGGCATAAACATTACCCAAGTTAAAGAAGTTCAGATATTGTTTAGGATTTTGACTAACAGCTGAAGAAGCAGAGCTCTGAGCATAATTTATCAACTGTTGAAGATTTGACTTAAGAGTGTCTTGCGACATTTTATCATCATTTACAAGAAGACCCATTTCAGCTACATATACTTGAGAAAGAGTTCTATAGTAAATATCATTCTTATCCAGAGATATTGCATTAGCTAGCATTTTCTCAGAATGAGTGAGTGACTCTATGGTATTGTTAGCACTTAATCCTTTAGAAAAATATATAACAGAAGTAAATTTTTCTACATATAAGTAAGAGACAGACAGTGTAATTATCATCAGGACCATCAAGGAAAGTATTGCGAAGAAACTATTCCTAGGATCATTTAAGAAGGAAATCTCTTTTACTGGTATTACTTGTCTGTATACTAATATCCCTATAAGAATACCACTTGAAGCAAATGCCAACATCAGCATCAAGATATTTGGTGTATAGAGTATAAATGTAATCCAACTATACAGAGATATCATAAAAGTCGTCAGTATAAAATAATTTGATAGTGGATCTTTTAGTGCTACACGTAGTGACTGGAGACCCCTCATCATATAGATAGCCAGAAAAGCAATCCAAGCTAAGAAACCTAAAATACCAGTTGTAACAACGAATGTGAAGAAGGTGCTAAAACCGTTAGTGAAGTCAGAATTCCAGAACAAAGTAGTAGCTATTTCTTTTGGCTGCCACTGTGCCCATGCTATAGAAAATGTATTTGGACCAGTCCCAAAGAATGGATTATGTTTAATAGACTTAAGGGCAATCTGACCAGTCGCTACTATTGAAGGTCTTACTTCTGGAGCTGAAAGATTAATGTATTTTGAGACCAAGTTACTGATAGAATTACTCCCTAATAAGAAAATCAA
>CAIJLF010000154.1 GCA_903821415.1 uncultured bacterium
CAAAATTATCTAATCTACTTTTTAAAAGAAAAGCAGGTTTAAAGTTTATAAATGAAAAGGCTTTATTTACAAACGAGGCTGAAGTAGAAAAAATAAAAGAAAACTTCTCTGAAATAGAAAAGGAACATAATAATTTAGAAAATTTAATTAGTGAAAACAAAGAAAATACAAAAAGTAACTTATCTTTGTCCCCTTTCCTAAAAGAACATGCTGATATAATATTAAAAAATATAGATGTAGAAAATATAAAGAATAAGAAATGGAAAATAGCGGTTGATATGATTAACGCCTCAGCCTGTGTTATGGATCCATATTTATTTGAACAACTCGGAGTAGAACTAGTACCTCTTAATAATATTCCAAATGGTGACTTTGCTCACAAACCAGAACCCTTAAGAGAAAACTTAGTAGAAATAGGTAACCTTGTAAAAGAAAAAGGTTGCGATCTTGGATTTGCACACGATCCTGATGCAGATAGACTTGTAGTTATAAACGAAAAAGGTGAAGTCGTCTTTGAAGAATACACACTCGTTCTTGGTGTTGAGGCTGTGATTTCTAGACCTGAGAATAAAGGAAAAAATGTCGTTATAAATATGTCTACATCTGCTATGAGTAAAGATATAGCAGAAAAGTATGAGGGTAAATGTATCCGTACAAAGGTAGGTGAAGCAAATGTCGTAGGAGGGATAATAGACAACGATGCAATAGTTGGTGGAGAAGGAGGAGGTGCTTCTATATACCCTACTATGAATATGGCTAGAGATAGCTTTGTGAGCTTGGCTTTAATACTAGAATTACTGGCAAAAAGAAACCAGACAGTCAGTGAATGCATAGAAACATTACCAAAATACGAAATGCAAAAAGTTAAAATAGTATTTAATGGTGAAATGGAACCTCTATATGAAGAACTTAAGAATGAATTCAAAGATGCAAATTCAGTTAATACATTAGACGGCATAAGATTTGATTGGGATGATTTGTCCTGGCTTCACATAAGAAGGTCAAACACAGAACCAAAGATGTGGATTATAAGTGAAGCTAAAGACCCAAAAAGAATTGACTATTTATTTGAAAAGTCTCAATCAATTATTAACAATATAAAATAATATTATGAATGAACAAAGTAGAGAAGAACTATTAAAATCTAAATTTAAGCCTTTAACTTTTGGGACAAGTGGTGTCAGAGCACTTGTTACAGATATGACAGACATGGAATGTTATATAAATACTCGCGGTTTTATTAAATATCTGCTTGAAACCAATGAAATGAGAGAAGGTGATAAAGTCGTTTTTGGTGGAGACTTAAGAAGTAGTACTCCTAGGATAATGTCTGCTGTACATAAAGCTATCATTGATGAGAATTGCCAGAGTATTTATTGTGGCTTCGTTCCGACGCCAACATTAAGCTTATATGCCTGGGAGAAAAATCATCCTGCTGTTATGGTCACAGGTAGTCATATACCAGACGACAGAAATGGTATCAAATTCATCAAATCTTCTAGCGAAGTTTTAAAAACAGACGAGGCTGATATATTGAAAAATGTCGAAATAGCTAGAAAAGAAGAATATAGTAAAAGTGAAAATAATTCCTTATTTGATATGGATGGTAATTTTAAAAATACTATTTCGTTGCCAGCCAAGTCAGAAGAAAAAATAGCTTTGGCACAATTCAAAGAACGCTACGTGTCCCTATTCCCCCCAGATATACTTAAAGGTAAAAAGGTTTTAGTCTACGAACAGTCAGCTGTAGGTCGTGATTTCCTAAAAGACGTTCTGTCTTCTCTTGGAGCAGATGTTGTAGGGATAGAAAGGAGTGATAAGTTTATACCTATCGACACAGAGAAGATGCCGGAACTTATCCTTAATTCAATGGTAAAATGGGCAAATGAATATAAACCGTTTGCAATTGTTTCACTTGATGGTGACTCGGATCGTCCGATACTAGCAGATGAAAATGGTTCGTTTTTACCAGGAGATCTTTTGGGTCTCTTAGTATCACTCTATTTAAAGCCTGAATTCGTCTCTCTTCCTATAAGTTCGAACGATGCAGCTGTCTCTCTATTAAAAGATTTAAGTATCGAATTTGTATTAACTAAGATAGGTTCTCCCTACTGTATCGCTGCTATGAATAAAAAATTATCTAATAATCCAGATTCCAGAGTCGTTTCTTGGGAGAGAAATGGTGGCTACCTTCTAGGTAATAATTGGAAAATAAATGAGCAATTCATTAAACTATTACCAACTCGTGATTCTATCCTACCTATACTTATAGCTATAGTTTTCGCCATAAAAGAAAATACCAGCCTTTCTCATCTGATAAATACAAAGCTTCCTCACAGAGTCATCACTTCTGATGCAATAGATAGCCATACACAAGGATGCGGGGACTACACTTCAGAAACTGGGAAAATTATTGTAAATAATTTTTCCACAAAAAATTCTAAAATAGAGCAGATTAATTTCAAAGGAGAAGATGTTGAGATAATACCTTCTGAAAATCTAACCAATGAAATTAAAGATGAATCAATTAAAATAAAATCTAAATTAGAATTATATTTCAATACTAGCCTTGGTTACTTTCCTGTATCTTCTATCAATTATATAGATGGTATACGTATAAGTTTTGCAAATAATGACGTAGTCCACCTTAGACCATCTAGTAATGCATCTGAGTTTAGAATGTATGTCACTACTGACGAGCTAGATCATGCAAATAAAATCATAAAAGATAGACTTATAATAATTCCTAAAATAATTTCTGATATTCAAAAAGGAGATTTTATATAGAATAGTCTCCTACTTTAGTCCGAACTATTTTTAAAGCTAGAGCACCAACACCTAGCTTCTCCCCTATCTCATTGGCAATACCTCTAACATATACTCCACTTCCACAAGAAATTCTTAGTTTAATTACATAATATTTTTCTTCGTATTTATTTATTAATTCCTTTTCCCAAATATTTATTATTTCTTTTTGTCTAAAGTCTCCTTTTACTTTTCCTATATCTTCTTTTATTTTACTTAAGAGCTCGGATCCCAAGTAACTCTCTTCTTCTAATATTTCAATATTTTCTACAAAAACATCATGAGATGGTATTTCTATCTCCTCTAGCTTTCCTTCACGTGCCCATTCAAATAAAGGCTTACCATTCACGGTACGTGAAGAATATGGTGGGTACGATTGCTTAATCCGACCGATAAATCTAGGTAGAATTTTTTGTATTTTAGTAGCGAAATTTTTAAAGTCCTCAGACTTTTCAAATTTTATAACTTTACCCATCTCATCATATGTATCTGTCGCGAAACCTAACAAAATATCTACTTCATATTCTTTTGGAAGACTTAGATATTCATCTTTCTTCAAACACTCGTCTCCCACAAGTATCAAAAGTACTCCTTCGGCAAGAGGGTCAAGCCGACCTGCGTATGTCATCGGTATAAACCTTAATTCATCTTTCTCCTTTTTAAGTATATTTATGCAATCTAGAGGTGTCTGACCTGCCTTCTTATATATGTTAATAACGTTATCTAGCATATTGCCATAGTAACATAGATATGCTAGTATTCAAGTTAGGTAGGTAATCTATTTATTTCTATCGGAAAACACATTGCGAGAAAGAATCAACAATCAAATAAGGGCATCTGAGGTTCGCGTAATCTCAAACGAAGGGGTTAACCTTGGTGTTTTGAGTTTTAAAGACGCCTTTGCATTAGCAAATAAAGATGGCTTTGACTTGATTGAAATTTCTCCTAATACAAATCCTCCAATAGTTAAGATAGCCAATTACGGTAAGTACAAATACGAACAAAATAAGAAGCTAAAGAAAGCCCGTGCAGGAGCTAAAACTACAGAAACCAAAGCGATTCAAATCAAAATTGGTACTGGAGAGAACGATCTTGCTTTAAAGGCTAGAAAAGCTTCGGAGTGGCTCAAAGAGGGTCATCGTATCAAAGTAGAGCTTTTCCTCTCGGGGCGCTCTAAATATATGGCAGATGCTTTCCTAAGAGAGAGACTCGACCGTGTACTTCACCTTATAACCGAGAATTATAAAGTAGCAGAGGACTATAGAAAAGGTCCTAAGGGTCCAACTATTACAATAGAAAAAGATAAATAATTTTATGAGCATAAAAACAAATAAATCACTAACAAAGCGTTTAAAGGTTACTAAAAATGGAAAGATTCTATCTCGTGCACCTGGATTCAACCATTTCAATGCTAAACAATCTCGAACTAAACAGCTAGCAGGAAAGAAAACAAATAATTTCCAAATTTCAAATAAAAACAAGAGAACATATTTACCAAACGCATAAGTATTACTAATTACAACTAAAATATATGACAAGAGTTAAAAGAGGAACAATCAAAAATAAACACAGAAAGAATATTCTAGCCCAGACAAAAGGTATGCGTTTCGGACGTAGTACAAAGAAAGCTCAAGCTAAAGATGCCCTAAGGCATGCAGGAGCATA
Source organism: uncultured bacterium (assembly GCA_903821415.1). Taxonomy (GTDB): domain Bacteria; phylum Patescibacteriota; class Minisyncoccia; order Phycocordibacterales; family UBA9973; genus UBA8515. The sequence continues at coordinate 4,471 of CAIJLF010000154.1, forward strand.
TTCATTTGCCCACAGAAAAGACAAAAAAGCTGATGCAAGAAGCCTATGGACTACACGTATCAATGCTGCTATCAGACCACTTGAATTATCTTACAGTAAATTCATCGATGGACTAAAAAAGAAGAATATCATAATCGACCGTAAAATTCTTTCAGATTTAGCCCAAAAGAATCCTGAAACATTTGCAAGAATAGCAAAAAGTATATAAAAAAATAAAACTCCCTATTAAGGGAGTTTTATTTTTTTAACAGTCTATAGTAATAGTTTCACCTCCTGTTGGCACATATGCATCAATATCTAGATTATCCTTAAGCTTCTGAGCTAAGAACATAGAAGCCTTTGGCTCCCCCATCAATAGGAATACTTTCTTGACTGTCTTTGCTACATCCTCGACAAATTCAACTAAGTGATCTGAGTCTTTGTGTCCAGAGTATCCACTGATCATCTCTACATGAGCCTTTACATGTACATCTTCACCCATTATATGAAGCTTCTTGGTACCATTTTCTATAGATCTTCCTAGGGTACCTACGGACTGATAACCGATGAGTAGGATGGTATTATTTGCATTTGGAAGATAATTCTTCTCGTGATGAAGTATACGTCCTCCATTACTCATACCACTACCTGCCATAATAATCTTTGGATCTGGAACATTAAGAATCGCTTTTGATTCTTCAGTTTCGTTTGTCATTTTAAGACCAATAAAGTCAAATATGTCGTCTCCTCCTTTTATGATTCTTGTTGCTGTAGGATTAAAATACTTTTCATATTTACGATATATAGCCGTCAGCTTTATAGCTAAAGGTGAGTCTAGGAATATAGGCATCTGTTGTATTTGCTTCCCTTCTATCAAGGTGTCTATCTCATAAAGTAATTCTTGTGTACGCTCAAGAGAAAATGTAGGAATTATTAAAGTTCCTTTTCTGTTATAGTTTTGATTTATCACTTCTTGAAGCCTATTCTTCCTTGTATCTCTATCTTCATGATTCCTATCTCCATAACATGACTCCATAAATAGATAATCTACACCTGTTAACTTCTCTGTGTCACGAAGCAATGGTGAAGGAGAGTTCCCCAAGTCACCTGTAAATACTATCTTTTTATTATTATAAATAATCTCAAGCATACCTGAACCCAATATATGGCCTGAGTCTTTATATGAAAATTGAAAACCGTGATCAACATTTAGCTTCTGTCCGTACTCAAGTGTCTCCCACAAATCCAGGGCTTTCTTTATATTTTCAGCGGTGTATATTTCTGCTAGATTATGTTCTTTATCCTTAGCTAGTAGATGTGCAGTGTCAGCAAGCATAACTTCTGTTATCTCTTTAGTAGGAATAGTCGAAATTATCTTACCATTAAAACCTTCTGAAATAAGCTTAGGAATTCTACCTATATGGTCGATATGCGCGTGGGTAATAAAAAGAATATCGATTTTCGAACAATCATAAGGGAATTTCTCCCAGTTCAAATCTTCAGCAAGCTTCTCCCCTTGTATAAGTCCACAATCTATTAAAAATTTCTTATCATTCCCCTCTATTAAAAAATTGGCGCCTGTAACAGTACCAGCACCAGAACAAAATGTAACTTTTAGTTTTTTATCATTCTCCATATTATTTTATTATACACGAAGTATATCAAAAGCGGAACTTAAATAGTTTCTGAGAAATGCCTTGCGCAGGTCGACGGACCGAGCAGAGCAAAATCTCAGCAGAGATTTATGTGTGCATTTTAAAGAAAGCTATTTAAGTTCCGCTTTTAAGTAAAAAACAAAAAATCCTTTCAAATAAATGAAAGAATCGCTTGTTAGGACTATCCGAAAGATATTACCATAGCATAACGCTACGTGGGATTAAGGATGAAGCAGATTTGTTAACATAATTTGTATACAGCACTGTTTCAAAACTATTTAATCCCCTAAAAAATTGTTCTAGGTAATACAATTCAAATAACCCTACTTAAAGTATACTCGCATACTAGATCAATGCAATACAAATTTTCAATAAAGCACATCTTTGACAGTGTTTCAATAAAAGTATTTAATTTACATTGAAAAATGGTCGCTTTTCTTAATAGAAAATAATAATTTTTATAATACAATACAAAAAATCTATTTCTTGTGCTCTGCGTAAATAAAATCAGTATCAATTTTACTATAAACGAATAATTCTGACTCATCAAAAAAGCGTGATACCTCTATTTCTCCATTTTCTACTGAATCTGAAGCATGCACTATATTCGACTGTGTTGAAAGTGAAAAATCCCCACGTATTGTTCCTGCTGTTGCTTCCCATGCCTTTGTTGGACCTACAAGCAGACGTAATGCTGAGATCGAGTTAATACCTTCTATGGCCACAACAACCACAGGGGATGATTTCATGAAGTTACGAATCCCAGGGAAAAATGGTTTATCTTTTATATGAGCATAGTGTTCTTCTAAAACAGCATCTCCGATACTTATCATCTTCATTGCGATGATCTTAAGACCTTTTCTTTCTATACGACTTATTATCTCACCAATTAAATTTCTCTGTACTGCATCTGGCTTGATAATAATCAATGATTTCTCATATTTTGGTTCCATATCTTTTAATTTTATTATTAAATAATAAGGAGATTATA
>CAIJLF010000155.1 GCA_903821415.1 uncultured bacterium
GCCAGCGCGCCAAAAATTCTGAATTCGTTTGGGAAAATCGGCGGGAATCCTTGGGACGCGCTTCGCGCGTCCCGCATTTTGGCTTCCAAAAAACCGATGAGTTCCCTAATGGTGCGCGGGAGAGGACTTGAACCTCCACACCCGTAAGGGCACATCCACCTCAAGGATGCTTGTCTACCAGTTTCAACACCCGCGCATTTATGAACATACCGAGTATATCTAATTATGCGTTTTTTTTCAACAAGAAAAAACAGGCCATTTCGGCCTGTTTTTTATTCTTCTGATTTTTCTTCTTTAGGAGATTCATCCCTAGATATTGTTATACTCTTTAATCTCTTCTTAACTTCCTTAACTGCCTTGGTACGAATATAATACAATTTATTACGGCGAGTTTTTGATTTTCTTAAAATTTCAATCTTATCAATATTTGGGGAATATAGTGGGAAGATACGCTCCACCCCTACACCACTTGAAACTTTACGTATTGTAAAAGTAGCTCCAGATTCTTTTCCATGTTTGCGTGACAACACCAACCCTTCAAATGCCTGAAGGCGAACTTTACCTTTTTCTAAAATTTTGTTCCATACACGAACAGTATCCCCTGCTTTAAAATCAAGGTTTTTGCGGGATTCTAGTTCTATTGGGGTGAATTGTGCTTTCGTTATTTCCATGGGTTCTACTTTATCATATATGGCTATTTAAGGCAAGCCTTATTTTAAATACGTTTTTATAACCTTTTTAAAATCATTTGGTAGTGGAGATTCTACCGTTTTAGACATTCCTCCTGGCAAACGAAAAGTAATAGAGCGAGAATGTAATGCAAGACGTTTCATACCTAGGGCCAGTTCCTTATTGCCTCTATATAGTGGATCTGAAACAACAGGATGATTGATGTATCTCATATGTACTCTTATCTGATGTGTTCGCCCTGTCTTAGGATAAACTTCAACATAAGAAAATTTATTATCTTGATTAAGCCCGGGAGTTGAATTATCAGAAAATCTATTTAAAACAATATATTCAGTTATAGCTTCTCTTAAAGGCTCTCTTGCTCCTCTGCCCGCTGTCCACATACGAATATCAATAGGAGAACGTCCTATGGAGGCATTTATCAACCCTCTCTTCCCTGTAGCAAGTGATGCCTTGGGATCAGATACATGTCCATAAACAAAAGCATGGTAAACTTTTTTAATCGTATGGTCTTGGAATTGTTCTTTTAAAAATAGGAATGTTTTTTGATTTTTAGCGACAATTAACACTCCTGATGTTTCTCTATCTAGTCTATGTACTATTCCGGGTCTTTTAATCTTTATTTCCTCCCCTTTGTATTCTATTGTCATAGGCTCACCTACTTTTGCTAATTTAGCATCATAGTCTAGTATAAGATCTGCTATAGTTATATCTTTCTTTGTAGTCCTAGCATCAGCATGTACAGCAATACCCGCTGGTTTATCTATAACCATTAAGTTATTGTCTTCAAATAATATTTTTAATTTCATGTGCCCCTGGTAGGAATCGAACCTACATCGACGGCTTAGAAGTCCGCTGTTCTATCCATTGAACTACAAGGGCAATTTTGTCTCTGTGCGCGATGAGGGACTTGGTCACAAGTATTTTTCTACTGAAAAATCTTTCGACCCCGCCTCGGCCCGTCGACCTCCGGCTTTCAAGCCCTTATCTCTGGCTAAAGCCAGGCGTTGTGCGCGATGAGGGACTTGAACCCCCGACCTTCTCAGTGTAAATGAGTTGCTCTACCAACTGAGCTAATCGCGCATTTTTCTATCGTTGATATTATTGTGTATTTCACGAGTCGCTACAACTTAGCTAATCGCAATACCTATACCACCTGACACCCTATTATATATTTCACGAGTCGCTACAGCTGAGCAATCACGTATTCCATATATACTATCACATTATCATTAAAATTCAAGTCTTATTTTTAGAGACTTGGATCCTTGTAAACAAATGGATTGTTCAATATATCTGATATCTTTTGAGCTTTTTTAGCTTGTAAATTTATTGTCTTTTTAAGTAGGTCTTCCTTCAGTAAGGGTTGAGTATTTATCTGGTCTATTTGAACTTGAAAAACTTTTTCTTCCTTTATTTTATACAAAAGGTAAAAACTAAATAGAATTAATATTAATA
>CAIJLF010000156.1 GCA_903821415.1 uncultured bacterium
ACCTCCCTCGTCCGAGGACTTTTTTTAGAATATAATTTGTAAAGCTTTTATTAATTAATAATTATCTTCTATTCTTTTTTCTTTTACCGCTAAAAAAGAATCTAAAAAGTCGGCTATCCATTATACTATCGCCTACTTCTTCTAGTGAAGTTGTCGTTCCTTCTACAGTTTCCTTTAATTTTTCCGAAATAATTGAAAAATTCCTCATTATTTTTATTAAGTAAAAACCAATAATAATAAAAATGACTGTAATAAGAACTACAGATATAGAGCTGATGAAGAAAAAAACTTCAGATTTTAAAATTGATACCATTGTGTTATTATAACATTTTTATCTAGAAGACAAAGAAGATAGAATGAATTGTTCGAGTGCGATACTAAAGTCCAATTCTCCTCTGTGGGCCTTGTGGTATATAGATATTATTTGACTTGATTGATGCCTAAGCTCTTCTTTTGAAAAAGACTTACTTCCGTTTAGTATCATCGTTTTTATTTTCCAAAACAAAACCCCTGATATAGCCTCCGGATCCAAAAATGAATTAATCCCATTCCTATATAAAATCCAGGTTGTAGCCTTGTCCCTATTAGAAAAAGCGTCAGTAATACTGAAAATATTAAATTTGAGCGCATTATTATTTTTTTTAGTTTCAAATATTTTTATATGGCCATATTTTTTATATTTCTTCTGTGATAAAGCTAAAAGCTTATCTTCTTTGAGAAAGAAATTTGTTTTTGAGTCTTTTAGGGAATCTAATTCTTCATCAGAAAAAATAATTTCTTCATCGCTTAAAATATTTTCTATTATAATTGAGGGGAGCTCATTAAAAAGATTAATATTTTTCGAATAACTCATTATTAATTCTTTGTTTATATTTTCACTAGGAAAACGTAGAAGATCGCCTTCTTTTATTACTTCTTTTATATAAGAATTTATATTTTTAGAATCTTCACCTAGTAAGATATGGATCATAACCAATTTTTAACCCTCTTCTTATATTCATTAAAGGCTTGTCCGTATCTTTCTTCTAAAATAGAATCCTGTTTTTTAATAAAAATAAGCTTTGAAATAAAGTAAGTGATAATGATAAAAATAATAGAGAAAAGTGAACCAATTATAAAGCCGAGACCAAGTGACATAATAGTAACACCAAAATTAGTAGGGTTCCTAGTTATACGGTATGGCCCTTTTATGAAAAAGTTTGTATCCCTGCTTTTTTGAGCTTCACTTTTTCTATAACTGGTTGTTTTTTGAGCCCAATAAATAATAAAAGTTCCGATTATTATCATTAATAAACCTATGTTTTGGTATGCTTGTCCTTGAAATTTACCAAAAGTAAAAATCCCGTCAAAAATTATTCCCAAAATGACAGCTAAAAAGAAAACTACATATGAATGATATAAAAGTACGTGAATAACCCCAGAAATGTGGTGATTTTTATTATCTAAATTTTGATTATTATTTTCCATTTTTGATAAAATATTGTTATTTAATATAATAGGCATTTATAATAGCTTATATAGTAATCCTATCACAGCCATAAAATTACGCTACTATTTTAATTCACCCCAGTTTTTACCGACTCCTACAGTAACATCTAAAGGAACAGGAACCATATCCTTTATGGTTTCCTCAGGTATAGCTTGTATCATAGCCTTCTTAATGACTTCTACTGCCTCAACTATGTTTTCTTTTTTAATTTCATACACGAGTTCGTCGTGTACTTGTAATACGATTCTTGTATTTATTATAATACCTGACTTTTCTAACTCATCCTCTGCTTTTTTCATTCCTATTTTTATAATGTCTGCAGTAGCAGTACCCTGTATTGGAGCATTCGTAGCCATACGCTCTGCCATAGCTTTCATAAATGGTAATGGAGAGTTTATAGCAGGAAAATACCTCTTTCTACCAAAAAGGGTTTGGGTATAGCCGTGATCTCTCGCAAATATCTTTATACTTTCTAAATAATTTGCTATTGTTGGAAATTGCTGGAAATAATTATCATAAAATATTTGTGCATCCTTGCGGTTGGACCCAAGATTTTGGCTTAAAGCTGTAACCCCCATACCATATAAAATTCCAAAATTAATAACCTTCGCACGACGTCTCATATCTAAAGTCACATCCTCACTCGAAACCCCGAAGACTTTCATCGCTACGGCTGTATGGATATCCCCACCCTCTTTAAATGTTTTTATAAAATAAGAATCTTGAGAAAGTAGTGCTGCTATTCGTAACTCAATCTGAGAATAGTCAAATGAGACTAGAGAATAACCATCTTCGGCAACAAAAGCATTCCTGATTTTTTTACCTCTTTCTGTTTTGGTTGGTATGTTTTGTAGGTTTGGATTATTTGAAGAGAATCTTCCTGTTGTTGTTCCATACTGTAAAAAGCTTGCATGAAGTCTCCCGTCAGCTCCTATAGAGGAAGGAATGGTGTCTATATAAGTTGAGAGTAATTTCTGCAATTCCCTATGTTCTAAAATTTTATCTATTATAGGGTGTAGTGTTCTTAATTTCTCTAGTTCGCTTTCCTTTGTAGATCTTGCTCCACCACTAGTCTTCTTCATCTTTATACCTAATGATTTACCATCGACTTCCCCTATTTTTATTTCATCGAAAAGTATTTCTCCTAGTTGTTTAGGTGAGTTGATGTTGAATTCTCTTCCCGAATAACTCCATATTTCTTTTTCGATTTTTTCTAAATCCTTATGGTAATCTACGGATATTTTGGCTAAATATTCTCTATCTATTTTTATTCCTATTTTCTCCATTTTATCTATTATAGGAATAATGGGTAATTCTATTTCCTTATATACGTAGTCCAGGCCTTCTTTTTTGATATCTTCTTCCATTTTATCTATTGCTTCATCCAAAGAAGAACTATTTTTGTAGTCAATAACATCTTCTATATCGGGATTAGTTTTTTCAGAATCAAGAAGCCAAAAAGCTATCTTTGCTTTTTGTTGCTTTTCTTTATCTTTTTCATTTAGACCTGAATTAAGTAAAGTATTTTGATCAACACTACGATACCCTTCCTCCCTTCTTGCAGTGACTACTGTAGAGGAATTTTGTTTAAATCCAACATCTTCTTTTGTACCTAAAATTCTCAAAAACCTACTTTGCAAGCTTTTAAATTCCATTTTCTTAAAAAATTCTGAAACAAAATCTTCTACAACTTCCTCTCTCCAAGATTTTTTTGGTAAGTTAAAATCAATGGGAGCATCCCTCCTTATGGTTGCTAATGTTTTTGAGAAGATTGCTTCGTCTTCGCCTTCAGTCAGAAGAACTAAAACCCTATCTGTTATACCAAGCTTTTTTATATTACCAGGATTCTTTTTTATATCTATATACATTTTCTCTATTGTGCCATATTGAGAGATGAGAGTTCCTGCTGTTTTCTCACCGATACCTTTTATCCCTATGATGTTATCTGACGGGTCTCCTCTTAATCCTTTGTAGTCAGGTAGATATATAGGATCAAAGCCAAAACGGTTTTTTACTTTTTCTTCGTTATATAAAATAGTATCATTTATCCCCTTTTTTAAGGTATAAACCTGTACGTGATCTTCTTCTACGAGTTGAAGGGTATCCATGTCCCCTGAAGCAATTACTGTATCGAGACCTGGTATAGATTTTACTTTTTCTACTATTGTCCCCAAGAGGTCATCCGCCTCAAACCCTTCACATTCATACATCGGTATAGATAAAGCCTGGAAAAATTCACGGGAGCGTATAAGCTGAACAACCAGAGCGTCATCTGTTTTGGCTCTCCCCGCCTTATAGTCATCGTATGCTATATGTCGAAAAGTTTTCTTTGGGAGATCGTAACAAGCGATTATATAGTCAGGTTTTAGATCCGAAATAATCTTAAAAAGCATAGTGGCTAGACCGTAGATAGCCCCGGTTGGTTCTCCTTTAGAATTCATAAATTCAGGGAGAGCGTGATAGGCTCGGTGAATTATGGCATGAGTATCGAGCAAAACAAGCTTTTTTTTATTGTCTGTATTCTTTTTGGTCATACCTAATTATAGCAGAACTTGGCTATTCTGGTTGTATCATCTTTATGCTCTAAAATTATTTTATGGGTATCGGAAGGTAGATATTCTTCTATTCTTTCTGGCCACTCAATGACAATCAGGTTGTCTTTATTTTTTATAATTTTTTCAAAATCTAATTTTAAAACCTCTTGGCTTCTTTCTAATCTATTATCAGTTTTGGATCTATTTAAAATTTCTTCTTTTAATGTCATAGTTTTCTCCTAATTCTATATTACCTTTCCAAAACTTGAATACCATAACGATAAACATCAACTGTTTGAGAACCTTGACTGAACCATAAATGTCTATAATCTTTTTCAGTTTTCAATTTAATAACAAAATCATTTAAAG
>CAIJLF010000157.1 GCA_903821415.1 uncultured bacterium
GTTTAACGGCGATTATCGAAGAACGTACTCCTTTATATGAAAAGTATAGGGATATGTATTTAGATACTGATGGTTTGAGTAAAGAAAAAGTAGCCGAAGAAATTTTAAAAAAAATTGAAATTTTTAAATAAAAAAATGCAAAAGATAAGAGCAACACAAGATATTATCTTATAAATTGTGCGGGATAAGGGAGTCGAACCCTTCACCACAGTTTGGAAAACTGTTATTTTACCGATAAACTAATCCCGCAAATACAAATATCAATATACACTATTTGAAACAAATATTCAAATATAATCTACAATATTATATTCTCTACCACCTTCACTCTCGCTTTCCTATTTTCAATATCAAGATAGACAACCAATAGATCAAACTGCCAACCCACAGAACCAAGTCTTTTACTTATAAGATAAGTCTCTACTACCCTTCTCAATCTTTTAAGTTTCCAAGGATGCATATTATCTTCTGGTCCATTTTCTGTTTCATGTGTAACCGAAGTCAAAGAATCAACACTTTTAGATTTAACTTCAATAAAATATCTTTTGCCTTTCTTCTCTGCAGTAATATCTATTTCTCCCCACTTTTTAGTATAATTTCGTTCTAATACTGAAAATCCATGTTTCATGAGAAACTTGCAGGCTATATCTTCTCCAAGTAAACCTATTTTTTGAGAATTTGAAGTAAAAATCTTCATAAAATCAATGTTACATGTGTAACAAATATATAAATCGTTTCACGTGAAACATATCTATATTCTTAAAGGACAATATCATACAATATTTCCTGTATTATACATTATATACATATATATCAAGGTATTTTCAATTACATAATACTCTGTCTTTAAATTTTAACGGTCTACAATGTCATGTCTTATAAACAATACGCACATAGTTATACACATATCTCTCAGTTTTTAAGGATTTTTTCTGTGTATAAAGGACTAATAAAGGTCAAAGAGTGGGATATTGATATTTGTGGTCACAATCTTGTGTTCGGGAAGTTTTGTGATAAATGTTTGTGTCTTTGTTAATAATGCTTATGGTCACAAGTATTTTTCTGCTGAAAAATTTCGCGACCCTCATTCAGTAGAATGAATTACGTGCGACTCAGCCCTTTGTCTAACGACACGATATATTAATCGGGCTTCCGGCTTGCACAAATTATCAAATAAATACTTTTAATTTGCTAATTTGTGCACCCGCCAGGACTCTTGCCCTACGGTCACGGGTACTTTTCAATTTATTAATAAATATTGAAAAGTCTTTCGATTCCTGGACAAGATCAAAGTAGTTTGATCTTGTGCACCCGCCAGGACTCGAACCTGGAACATCTGCTTCGAAGGCAGGTATGATATCCGTTTCACTACGGGTGCGATATTACTATATATAGTATACACAATTTGATATAGTTTACAAAATATCCTTTATAATAAAGGTGAATATATAATTGCATTTAATCCTTAAAAATACTATAATAATCATCAGTTAATAAAGTTGCGGTGTTGGTTTAGTGGTAGAACACGTCCTTGCCAAGGATGAGACAGGAGTTCGATTCTCCTACGCCGCACAATTTTAATAAATGATAGGGTACGTAAATATTCTATCTTAAATATAGATCAATGGGTGAATATAACCAAAATACATATTTACACTAATCTAGAGTTTCACATGAAACAAGAAACTACAACCATCAATAGTTCTAAAATACCAAATTACGTTACACATGTAACAATAACACTACAAAATGCAGGTTTTGAGGCTTTTCTTGTTGGTGGATGCGTAAGAGATCTTATTATAGATAGGGAACCGAAAGACTGGGATATAACTACAAACGCTAAACCAGAAGAGATCATACCTCTATTTGATAAAACTATATACGAGAACGAATTCGGAACAGTAGGTGTCTGCATCCCAATAACTACTTTCCCCACGTCGGGAATGGGGGAAAGTGTTAAGCGTCGCGCTTCAATCGACAATGCGCGACACGATTCTGCAGAATCGCATACCCCAAATGATGAGGTTAAATACCGCATTCTTGAAGTTACACCATATAGAACTGAAGCAAAATATAGCGACTTTAGACATCCAGATGAAGTTAACTTTAGTGACCATATTGAAGACGATTTAATGAGAAGAGATTTCACAATAAATGCTTTAGCTTATAATCCTCATAAAGGACAGTTAATTGACCTTTATAAAGGACAAGAAGATATAAAAGACAAGGTTATCCGAGCAGTAGGTAACCCGAATGATAGATTCCAGGAAGATGCACTTCGAATGCTTCGTGCTATAAGATTCTCGACAGAGCTCAACTTTGCAATATCTTACGATACTATGCAGGCGACTGTGAATAACTCAGAGCTTATTAAGAATATTTCTTTTGAGAGAATCCGAGATGAATTCTTGAAAATTATAATGTCTAGCAACCCAGTCGCTGGTGTTGGACTACTTCAGAAGCTTGGCCTACTCAAATTTATAATTCCCGAACTTGAAGAGGGAATTGGATGTGAACAAAAAGGCGCACATATATATGATGTATGGGAGCACCTACTTCACGCGCTTGATCACGCTGCCCAAAAAGGATGGACACTTGAGATAAGGCTAGCTGCTCTTTTCCATGATATAGGTAAGCCGAGAACTAGGCGATGGGATGGTACAAAGGCCGGAGGAGAAGGGAAATATACTTTCTATGGACATGAAGTAATAGGGGAAAGGATGACCAAGAAAATTCTTGAAAGGCTAAAGATTCCGAAGAGGTCTAGCGACTTGATATTAAAATTGGTTCGCGGACATATGTTCTTCTCTGACACCGAGATGATTACACTCTCTGCTGTTCGTCGAGTAGTTGTGAATGTGGGGAAGGATCATATCTGGGACCTTATGAATGTTCGTGAGTGTGACAGGGTAGGGATGAAGAAAAAAGAAGCACCTTTTCGTTTACGTAAATACCACGCAATGATTGAAGAAGTTCTTCGTGACCCGATATCTGTAGGACAGCTAGCTATAGATGGTAAATACATGATGGATGATTTAAAAATAAAAGCTGGTCCTCGTATGGGATGGATACTAAGTGCATTACTCGAAGAAGTCCTCGACGATCCAAAGAAAAATACAAAGGAACATCTAAGTGAGTTAGTAGCGTCTCTAAATATGTTAGGAGATGAAGAACTTAAAACTTTAGGAGAAAGGGGAAAGGAGAAGAAAGAAAAGCTCGAAGAAGAGGAGATAGACAAACTTCATAAGAAGCATGGGGTATAAAAAAACTGGCAATCTCACAAAAGTGAAACTGCCAGAATTTTAAATCAATCAAAAAAAATGAAAAAACTAAAACTAATCCAAAAGAGCAATCTTGTGCGTATTCATTTCCACTTATATAGTACGCCTTATTAGATACTGATGTCAAGCATTATCGGGCAGTGGTCAGAACCAATATAATCGTCTAGAGTTTTGAAACTTTTTATATTTTTCATGAATGATTGATTAGTAAAAAAGTAATCAATGCGCCATCCGACATTTCTATCGCGTGCGCGAGTCTTCTGGTCCCAGTAAGTGTAGACATCTTTTTTATTTGGATATAAACTTCTGAAAGTATCTACCCAGCCGGTATTTATGAGTTGATCCATCCAGGCTCTTTCGATGGGAAGGAACCCTGTACTCTTTTCATTCTCCTTCGGACGAGCTAGGTCTATCTCATTGTGAGCAGTATTCACATCACCTGTGAAGATTACGTCGCTGCCTTTCTTTTTTAATTTATTTATATATTCTAAAAATGCATCATAAAATTCTAATTTGTATTTCAATCTTTCAGGGCCTCCACCTCCATTAGGGAAGTAGCAGTTAATTAAAATAAATTTTGAATAGTGAGCGATGACTATCCTACCTTCGTCATCAAATTTTTGTATACCTATTCCGTACTCTACTTTTAATGGTTTCTCTTTTGAATAAATAGCGACGCCGCTATAACCCTTCCTGCCTTTTGAAAAAGAAAAATACGAATTGTATCCTTTCAGATTTTTCACATCGAGGTCGAGCTGATCTGGCTCGCATTTTGTTTCTTGAAAGCAAACTATGTCGGGATTATTAAAAGCAAACAGGGGAGTGAAGTTCCCTTGTCTTACTGTCGCACGCAAACCGTTTGTATTCCATGAAATTATTCTCATAAATTATATTTTACTTTTTCTTCTGAAATAAAGTTTCCAATAGTGCGACCTCATCTGGCTTGTCTGTGAATTCTATATCTTGTTCAACTGGAGTTAACTTGTGATCAAAAATATTCTTCATCTCATCCTTACTGAAAAAATGATAGTGAACTCCATACTTTTCAAACTCTCCATCTTCCGATCCTTTCGGGTAGAATTTAAAGAATTGTTGTGTCTCTCTTGAGAGAGAAGTATTGAGATAAAATCCTCCCGGCTTTAGTACCCGACTTATCTCACTTGCATATTGACCCCAGTCTTCTTTGTATAAATTTTCCATTAGACCAAAATCACAAACTCCATCGAAACTATTATCGACAAAAGGGATGTCTAGAGCACTCCCAACTACGAATTTTAATTTGCCGACAAGACCCCAGTCTTTAATTTCTCTATTTGTCTTCTCTATAATATTTTTCTCAAAATCTATACCTATAACAGAGTATCCAGAATCTGCTAACTTCTTCGCAAAGATTCCTCTTCCTGAACCTACGTCGAGTATCATCGCACCTTTGGGTAATTCTCTCATCAACATTTTTCCTCGATCTTTTATAGAAAGGTTGGTCCATATACCACTACCTGTCCTGTATGCTATCTCAAAATAATTTTTTTGTTCTTCGTAATCCATATTTTTATTATATCAGTAAAAATAATAAGTAAAAAATTATATTCAGTTACACTGAATATTTAATTTGAGTGAAACTTCTTGTGTACATCGCGAAGTTGTTTGTCTGTGATGTGTGTATATATCTGTGTCGTCGCGATATTTGCATGTCCGAGCATCATCTGCACTGAGCGTATGTCCGCACCATTCGATAGTAAATCAGTTGCGAACGAATGGCGAATAACATGCGGGGTAACTTTTTTAGAAATACCAGCTTTTATAGCGTAGTATTTTACTATTCTTTCTATGGACCGCTGCGTTAATCGGTTACTTTTACCTGCATTACTCGAGTATTGTATAAATAACGGTTCATCTAAATCTTTTCTGTTTCTCAAATATTTTCTTATTGCATCTTTAGCTGATTCTGAAAGAAAGACAACTCGAACCTTTTCTCCTTTTCCACGAATAGAAAATTCATCTTTTGATAAATCCAAATCTCTATTTAGAGAACAAAGTTCTGAAAGACGAAGACCTGTCGAGAAGAATAATTCCAAGATTGCTTTATCTCTAAAAATTTTTAATGTATCATCTTTTTTACCTGAAATATTTTCTACTAGTGGAGCTTTCAAAAGTCTATTCAATTCATCTACTGAGATAAGATCGAGAGACCTCTCTTTTATCTTAGCCAAGTCTATTCTATCTGGTGGAAGGGAAGTGATCCTACGCTTCATCAAATATTTAAGAAAAGTACGAAGTGCGATAAGATAATAATTCTGAGTATTCTTCTTCAGTGTCGAAGCAGACTGTCCACGGACTTTTACTCCGGGCTGACGATTTAGAAACAGACGAAACTCACGAACTTTATCATCGGTAATATCACTCGGATCACTGATTTTAGCAAATTCCAAAAAACGACTTATGTAGTGATCATAATTGTTTACAGTCTTTAGACTGTTTCCTTTCTCTATTTCTACATGCTCTAGGAATTCTCTCTTAAGTTTTTCCAATTCTGTCGCCATACTATATATAGTATATCACTTCTTTTTACTATGTCGTAAAATAATAGATAGTATATAGTGGGTCTTGCATTTCTTTACAACTTGTGCTAATATGTGCAGACCATGTTAACAACAAAGAAAAAGCAAAATATTATAAAAAAGAACCAGCTTCATGA